>NZ_JBDLZZ010000015.1:0-112913 GCF_040049115.1 Flavobacterium aestuarii | reverse complement strand
ATTCCTGTTTTAACAACAGTATTTTACTATATTTGTTTGCAATTAAAACGGAGGTTTTTTCACAGACTGACGTTAGCGGTAATGCGTCACATTTGCGAAAACTACTATTGAACTAAAATGAAAATAAAATTCAATCATTTAATAAATATCATCGCAATCGAATTTCTATATTATTTAGGAATTTTATTTTGCATTGGATTATTACTAATGCTTTTGGGCAACGTTTTAAATCAATCACAAATTGCAGGAATATTTTTTATATCATTACTTATATTGCCACCTACAATTTTTAATCTTTATATGTGGCAAAAGAAAAAAAAGTTAATGGAAATTGAACTTGCAAAAAATTACATCATAGTTCAGATTATTATTACTGGTATATTTACATGGTTTTTATTCAATGAAGTAATTGCATAATAAATTAGTAAAGATTGTCGCTAACATCAGTTGCATAATTCAGAAACACAACATAAATACAAAATGAGTGAAATAGAAAAATTTTTCAATGAAGATAATTGGATTAAATTTTCTTCGTTATTTGAAAATAAATTTGATGAAAAGTCTGAAAAATTGACACTCATTGAAATTTTAGAAAACGATACTAAACTTGCAAACGTAATTTTTGCAGTATCTGGAATTGAAAGCTTGACATGGATAAATCAAAAAATACCGGCTTTAGATAACTTGACGCCAAAAGAATGTTTAGTTAACGACAAACTCAAGAATCATCTTAAAGAATGTCTTATGAGAATGCCATGGTAAATTAATTTCAAAGAATATAAATAAAAGCACTACCGCTAACACTTGCTACAAGAGAACGTCAGGCTGTGAAAAAACTAAGTCAAAAAGAGAAATTATTCGGATACCTGTAGGAGAAAAAATTAATACAGTCGATTCTCACAGCCTCCTTCTGAGTTTATTCACAGACTGACGTTGGCAGTAATTTTGAAAAAAGAAAACTAAAAAAGTTTAATTTTAAATGGAATTATCTCATAAAAACTGTAATATTAAAATTAGCGCCGATAAAATAGAATGCGAGTATTTATATCTAGCTAATAAAGCTATACAATGGGAACTATTTTTAAATGAAAAATTAAAATTTAAAGAGATTATAGTCATTCCGGAAGAAATTATTGAATTTCAATTTGAAATAGAGGATATACAACATAAAGGATATTTCGTAACTCAAGAAGCGGTAATATATTATTTGAAAAAAAACCAACTTGAAGCTGAAGAGTTTTTTAGATTTTGTGTATTTGAAGAAGCAAAATTAAGTAGTCAAACTAAATCGTATGAATTTGCGAATGAAATACTTAAAATTATTTCTAATAAATACAATATACCTTTCTCATTTAAACATTATGTTGAAACAGAAAAAAAAAGAAAAGGTTTAAATTATTTTCTGATTCTATTTATATTAATTATGGTATTATTTGGAATATTCTGTAGAAAATAAAACACTACTGCCAACACTTGTAGCTATTGCACAACTAACTCTTAGTTTAATTTTGATTGTTTTTCATAAATATTTAATTCGTAAAACATTGTAAGTCAATTAAATATAATTATGTGTCTTGTCATTTCTTGACTAATATTACTTGTTTTTGAGTTGTGCAACAGCCACACACGCTACAAGCAATTGGCACATTAGGCAAAATTTGCAATTGACTTTCTGTTTTAATTACCGAGAGTATTTCATGTATTTATATTGTTTTTTTGTTTTCGTTAAACAACTTCGCTAAATTCCTTCTCTTTCCAGATGACAATCCAAACTGAAATTTAATTTGAACTTTTCACTCTCTAATACTCGTTTTATCCTGTAATGCTAATGTGGCTATTTCATCCTTTCTTTTAAACGAAACCCCTGTATGTTTTTGCATATATTGAATTAGATTTTGCGTTGCTTTTACCATTTGTGGCGTTCCTCCAATACGGTCATGGAAACTAATAGACAACTGTCTTCTTCTGAATTCGCTTTCGGCGTACAGTTGATCAAACTCCAATTTTACCTGATTGAAAAACTGATCGGCTGAGAAATTTTTTCCTTCAATTAAAAGAATGTCGTTATTGCGCAAAGTGTAAGGAACAACTGCAAAGTCTTTGTTTTTGACCTGAATGATAAAAGGTTCGTCGCGGCTCAAATCATCAATATGGTATTTAAAGCCAAGTTCGGACAGTATCTCCAAAGTGTTTTCTCCCCTGCGCAGCCAGTTAGCATTATAACCAACTGGCGTTGTTCCTGTTATTTTTTTTATGGCATCGACACCGTCCTGAATGAATTTCTTTTCTGCCTCATAAGGCAGATTATATTGGGAGCTCCAGTTCATCCCGTGCGCAGCTGCTTCGTGTCCTCTTTCGACAATTTCTCTGGCCAATTGTGGATTCTTCAGTACTGCTGTACCTACCATATGAGAGGTAACCTTGATACCCAGCTTGTCCCAGCTGTCGAGCATTCTTGGAATTCCTTCTTTATAACCGTATTGATACCAGGTAGCAGCAGGCAGATCTTTATATCCTTTTTGCAGATTTTGCGGAAAAGGACTTTCTGCATTTTCTGGTTCTCCGCCCGACTCGAATTGCATCGATACCGAAACGACTAATCTGGAACCATCGGCCCATTTTGATGGAGATTGCAAAGATGGCTGTGTTTTATCGTTAAACATTCCGTCAGAAAAAGGCATCATGCTCGCTGCACTGGCTATTCCTACTTGTTTTATAAATATTCTGCGTGAGTTCATAGCTGCTGTTTTTTATTTTTCAAATAAATTGTCCAATGCCCAGCTGTTGCTCTCTATAAACTGAAGTAAAACAGCACAAAAAAGAAGATGCAGCAATTGTGACGGAATAGCTTCCCAATTTTCGATCATGGCAGTGCCAAAAAGCAGCGCAAGCATCACAATACTGCAAAGCAAAAGTGCTGGTCTGGTAAACAAACCTGTAAGCAGCAGCAGCCCGATGCCAAGTTCGGCAACAGGCAATGCATAACTGAACGGTGTAACTACTAATTTGGGCAATATTGATTTTTCAAAGCTGCCGGCCATCCATTGACTGAATGCAGCGAGTTTTGGTAACCGGACAAGACCGTGTCCAAACATACTAATGGCAATTCCTAATCGGAGTACTAAAAAAGAAGTGGTGTTCATAGTTCAAATTTTAATTATTAACTGATGATGCAAATTTCTACAGATAATTTTTATAAATTTGGTATATTTACTAGATAAATCAGTATAATTTAAAGATGCAGATTAAAAACTTATACAAGCCATTTGAAGTGAGCATATTTGAAGCAGATGAATACGTTGGCCAACAGCACAAAAACAGCTATTTTGAGATGGTTTACATTCTGGATGGAACAGGAAACCAAATCATTAACAATCATCAGCTGGCGTATAGTCCCAATAAACTATTCCTGCTTTTTCCGCAAGACACACATGGTTTCGAGATAAAGGAAACCACCCGGTTTTTCTTTCTCAGGTTTAATGAAAGTTATCTAAAAAACCAGCCTAAGGAATGGCTGCAAAAGCTGGAATATATTTTTTACAATCACAATCACCTTCCAGGCTGTATCCTCAAAAATACTGCCGATAAACAATTAATCAAAGCGTTGGCAGAAGCTTTAATAATGGAACAACTCAGAAATGATGCTAATCAAATGGAAGTAATGCAACAGTTATTAAACACAATTATCACTATCGCAGCCCGGAATATTGCGATGATTGACACCGCTGGACACTATCGTCCCACCCAATCCTTGTCGGTTCTGGGATATGTGCATCAAAATATATACTCTCCAGATGCATTGAAAATGGAACAATTTGCATCGCATTTTAAAGTATCTGTAAGCTACGTTAGTGAATATTTTAAAAGACAAACAGGAGAAAGCCTTCAGCAATACATTATCACTTATAAAATGCAGCTGATAGAAGCACGATTATTGCATACTTCCTATCGCTTGAAAGAAATCGCTGCCGAATTTGGACTGACAGATGTAAGCCATCTTAATAAACTTTTTAAAAAGCATAAAGGCATGAGTCCTTCGGAGTTTAGAAAAATGAAAAAAATAATCTCAGAGAACTAATAATTCTAAAAATTACGCTCAAATCCATCAATAAACTTCCGCATGGTATATTGTTTGACATAACTGTCATAATACCCCAGAATATAGTAGTTTTTGTAGCGTATAATGCTCGATAAAGTTACTTCGGGATGTTCTTGCTGAAAACCCGAAATAAAATCAAAAGCAAGTGGTTCCTGATCTTTTTTGACATGTTCTAGTTTTTTATCGAAAACACTTTCAAAATAGACCGTTGTGGGAACATCACGATACATTAAATCACCATTGATTTGATTGCTTGACAATGAATTGATAATATCCGTAAATTGGATAGTGCCAGTCCCTCCCATTGTAATCAAAATAGAATTAGGAGTTTTATAAACCGTCAGTCCTACTTCTAGATACACCAATTGATTCAAAAACTTGGCCGTAGTCTTAAACTCTTTTGGCCTTTGTCCTTCCAGCTGTAATCTCAAAGGAGAACTCTTAAAAGGAATTGTATCCGTTTTTGAAACCAGAATGCTCTTGATGCTGTCTGTGGTTTTGTAATCTTTTATCTCAAACAGCAGCTCATCAGCATTTACTTTGAGCTGGTATATTTTATTTTCATGATAGTAAGAATTAGAAAGGCTCACGTAATTTTTTGTAGAAGTCTTCGGGAATTTTTTTTCCTGAATTGCATAAGTGCCAAGATCAATTTCGAATGCCTGTGTTTCGTTATCATTATGATCAAAAGTGAGAAGCAAGCGGTTTTTTAGCACGTATAATTTTGTTCTCTGCGCACCTTTGAATAGTGGATTGAACTGGCTGGTTTCTATTTTTTCAATTGGAAGCGCTTCCAGAATCTGGCTGAACTTTATAGCTTTACTTTTGCTGTTCTGGAATTTAAAAGAACTGAAATCGAGTATTTTTTCATCTTTTGTACCATTTTTAAAAGTATACAGAACCAGTTTTTCTTCAAATTCCTTTTTTGCAAGAATATAAAAACCATTGTTTTCCTGAAATTGGGTAATTACTGTCTGATTGAAAAACTGCAGGTCATAATCGATTATAGAAACAGTAGATTTGGTATTCAAATCATATTGGACAGCCAATATTTTTCTGAAATCTTGACTGGACCAATACAAAGTTGGATTTCCATCGGTGCCAAAACTATATCCTGCAATCTCCTTATAGCTAATGTCTGGTCTTGGCAATGCATATTGATTGGATAGAAACAATGCACTATTGTATTTTAAGATCGTGAGATTTTCTTTATCCGAAGCAAAAACAAAGATATCATGAGTAAGAATGTTTTCGGCATTGACTATTTGCCTGTATTCTTTGGATTTTTTGAGTTCCAGCGGAAAAGCGGCCAAGAGTGTCTGGCTAAAAAGGAAAGAGCTTTGGAAAAGAATTAAAAAAGTGATTATCTTTTTCATATCGTTTTATAAAAAATACAGGTTAATCAGATTGCTGCGTTATTACTGGTTCATTATCCCTTGAAAATAATCTGCCATTTGCCCTACATGCATGGCATCCATCAAACCGTGATGCACATGAATAGACATAGGCATCGTTCTGGTTCCATTATCTGATACAATTACCTTGCCAAAAGAAATTTTTGGACAGCTGTCTGGAAAAGTCATATTGCGGGCATGCGAAAGCGAGGTAAAATTAAGCCACGGGATTGCCGAAAAATGAATAACATTATCATCCTTGAACTCACGGGTAAATAAACCCGCTGTGTTTTGAATGCGTTCAATTTCAGTTTTTGCCGTTTGCTCAAAAATGGTATAATCAGGATGAAATTCTATCAATGAAAACCCAAAAGTACCATCGGCACGGCTTATGGTTGCCGAACCATCAATCCGGTCATATTTATAGATATGAGTATTCTCGATACGGTATCTGAAGCTCTCAAAAGCGTTTACGGCAACCAATGTCTTGTGCAGATAATATATAAAAAACGAAGTACCAAGTGCTTTGGATGCAGCATAGGCTTTGGTACAATCTATAGTGATGGTTACCCCAAAAAAAGGTTCCTGCATTTGTTTAAAGAAAAGAAAATGTTCTTTTCTATTCCAATTGTCCAAATCAACAAGCGTTTTCATTTTTTAGCATTTAGTAAATAATCGAATTTTAGGCACTTTGAGGATCAATTTGTTTTAAATTAAAAACCTAGCTAAAATACTAAATAAAAAGTATTCCAGTCAGGTTCAAAATATATTAAAAAAGAGTTTTTACAATTCAAATAGCGATAAAACTTCTGTTATTTTATCAAATGCATGAAAGTTATTATGGACAACTTTATGATCAATTTTTTCATGCGCCCAAGTCGTATGAAACGGAATATGAACCGCGTATCCGCCAATGGCTAAAACAGGCAATACATCAGACTTTAACGAATTGCCAATCATAAAAAACTCTTCTGGCTTTATTTCTAAACGCTTGATCAAGTCCAGATAATCTATTTCCTGTTTGTCTGACATTACTTCGATGTGATGAAAATAATCGCCTAAACCCGAATTGTGCAATTTACGGCGCTGGTCCAGCAGGTCACCCTTAGTTGCAACAACCAGTTTGTATTTTCCATGCAGCGCTTCCAGAGTTTCCTCTACTCCATCCAATAAAACAATGGGTTTTTCGAGCAGTTCTTTTCCATAGCGAATGATTTTTTCAATGACAGCAACAGGAATAGTATTGTTTGAAATCTTCATTGCAGCCTCAATCATCGAAAGTATATAGCCTTTGATGCCGTAGCCATACAATTTTAGATTATCAATTTCAATTTTGAATAATTCCTTCGAAATTCCTTGATGTGATAAATAATCTTCCATCAAACCGCAGAATTTTTTCTCGGTTTCGTCAAAATAGGTTTCGTTGATAAATAAAGTATCATCAGCGTCGAAGGCGATAACTTTTAGGTTTGGAATTTTGTTTTCCTGCAGCATATCGTAAAGTTGTTTTTATCTAAATTATTTTATAATTCATATCATTTCAATTCAAGAAATGCCCTTCAATGAAATTGTTTTATCATAAAAAGTAATCCTGATTCCGAATAATAAAATAATTCCACCAATAATCATTTGTAAATTTATTTTTTCTTCCAAAAACAGCCAAGCCAAAATGGATGTAATTACAGCCTGGCTTAATAAACTCAGTGAAACTCTCGTTGCACGCATATGCTGTGTTGCATAACTAACCGAAAGCCATGCGCACAGCTGGCAGATTAAAGCCTGAAGCACAAGAACGAACCAGCCCATATCTGAAAAACCGGTAAAAGGCTCATTCAAACTATAACAAAGAATTCCCAAGTAAATGCTCGAAGCCGTTAAACTGATGGTCATAAAGGATAAAACATCAACTTTTGAAAGAACATTTTTACTGACCAAAAGATAAATCGCATAGAATATTCCAGACAAAACGGCAAATAGGAATGCCTGATTGAAATTCATTTCGATGAAAATTTCAAAACCAACCAAAACCACCATTCCGAATAAGGAAACGATAGTGCCAATCCAGAAATTTGGTGCCGGTTTTGATTTTAGAAACAAAAAAGAACCAATTCCAACCCAGACCGGAGACAGATTTGTCAGCAATGATGCCTGTGTTGCACTCGACTCCTGAATAGCAATATTCCAAACGGCAACATCCGAAGAAAATAATACACCGCAAAATGCAGCCAAAAAGGCAAATTTTAAAGAAGGAATCTTGAAGTTCCTGCTCAAAATCACATAGGGCAAAAGCATCACCAAAGCAAAAAACATTCGATAAAAAGCCGAAATTAATCCCGGCGTTAAACGCAATTTTACCAATATCGGGAAAATCGAAATGCAGAGTATGCCGTAGATTAGGGCTAATCTTGGTTTTGTGAGTTTCATTGTATATTATTATGCAGAGACGTTGCAGTGCAACATCTCTATGTGAATTAATTATAAATTTTATCTTCCTTCCAATTTGTTACATTGTTTTGAATGTAATTTTGAATTCTTTCAAAAGATTCAGAATTACGTATGATGTGATCGTGAAAACGTTCTTGCCATTCAAAATCAGCGTGAATATAATGGGCATTTCTAGTTACTACCGATTTATAAGAACGTATCACTGTAGAAATTGTCCCTGCTAATGGTGAAATTTTTGACATTTGTTCGTTTTTCTGTGACGCATTTTCATCAATCGGGGGCGTAGAGACGTTGCAGTGCAACGTCTGTACCGCGTCATCAACAATATTTGTTTTATTAATAATCAATATTCCATGAACATGATTTGGCATAACCACATAATTTCCCAATTCAATAAATGGAAAATGTTTTGGGATTTCTGTCCAAAATGCATCTGCCATTTTTCCGATTTCATTTAACTGCATTTCATTTTCACCATTGGCTGATACAATTTCGCCAAAAAAATATTCCCTGTTTTTAGTGCATATCGTTATAAAATAAACACCATTTTGACCATAATCCCAATTTTTCAATCGGGTAGAAGAAATTCGGTATTTGTTTGGAATTTACCGTTCATATTAATTCGTTTGATTGATGTAGAGACGTTGCACTTCACGTCTAAACGCATAATTGACAATCACGAATGTAATATTTTTCCGCATTAAAACAAAAACGGTGCGTGGAAACAAAAAGAGACGTTGCAGTGCAACGTCTCTACACATATATGGCAAAAAACGCTAATTTATCGTCTCCCCATTTCCAACACCATCAGCATCTGGATTTACAAAAACCAATTTTCCTTCTGCATTTGTTGTCATCAAAATCATTCCCTGGCTTTCTACACCACGAAGGTTTCTTGGTGCCAAATTCACAAGCACAGTCACACGTTTGCCAATAATATCTTCAGGCTTGAAACTTTCAGCAATTCCGGAAACTATTGTACGAACGTCAATTCCGGTATCTACTTTCAGAATCAAAAGCTTGTTTGCTTTTGGCATCTTTTCAGCTTCTAGGATTGTTCCCACACGGATATCCATTTTGGCAAAATCCTCAAACTGAATCAAATCTTTCTGTGGTTCTGCTACTTTGTTTTCGGCGATATTAGCGGTTTTGGTAGCTTCGAGTTTGTCTATTTGTTTCTGGATTTCTTCGTCCTCAATTTTGGAGAAAAGCAATTCGGGTTCGCCAATCTGATGCCCGGCCGGAATTAAATCTGAATTGTCCGCAATAGTATCCCAGCTGATTGGATTTTCAATTTTAAGGATTCGGGACAATTTAGCAGCTGTAAACGGCAGGAAAGGTTCACATAATGAACTCAAAGCAGCAGCAATCTGTAAAGCCACATACATTTGGGTTTTAGTACGCTCTTCATCCGTTTTAATCATTTTCCAAGGTTCTTCGTCAGCTAAATATTTGTTTCCAAGCCTGGCCGCATTCATCATTTCGCCCAGCGCTTCACGGAAACGGTATCTTTCAACCGAACTTGAAATTACAGCCGGATAGGCTTTCAATTCAGTTAAAACAGCCTCATCAACTTCAGATAATTCATTTGGTTCAGGAACGATTCCGTTGTAATATTTATTGGTCAAAACCACCACGCGATTGATGAAATTTCCAAAAATCGCTACCAGTTCGTTGTTGTTTCTAGCCTGAAAATCTTTCCAGGTAAAATCATTGTCTTTAGTCTCAGGAGCATTCGATGTCAAGGCATAACGCAGCACATCCTGCTGATTTGGGAATTCTTCCAGATATTCGTGCAGCCAGACCGCCCAGTTTTTGGAAGTAGATAATTTATTTCCTTCCAGGTTCAGAAACTCATTCGCTGGTACATTGTCTGGCAAAATGTAGCTTCCTTCAGCTTTTAGCATTGCTGGAAAAATTACGCAGTGAAAAACAATATTGTCTTTGCCAATGAAGTGAACCAGTTTAGTCCCGTTATCTTTCCAGTATGGTTCCCAGTTTTTTCCTTCTCTCTGCGCCCATTCTTTGGTAGACGAAATGTAACCAATTGGCGCATCAAACCATACGTATAATTTTTTTCCTTCGGCACCTTCAACAGGAACGTCTATTCCCCAGTCTAAGTCACGGGTTACTGCACGAGGCTCGAGTCCGCCGTCAATCCAGGATTTTACCTGTCCGTAAACATTAGGTTTCCAGTCATTTTTGTGCCCAACAAGAATCCATTCGTTCAAAAAGTCCGAATAACGATCCAAAGGCAGAAACCAGTGTTTCGTTGATTTCAAAACAGGGGTTTCTCCTGTTATTGTCGATTTTGGGTTGATTAAATCAGTTGCATTAAGCGTAGAACCGCATTTTTCGCATTGATCTCCGTAAGCTTCTGGATTATCACATTTTGGACAGGTTCCGGTAACAAAACGGTCAGCCAGGAACTGATCTGCTTTCGCATCATACAATTGTTCGGTTACTTCTTCGATGAAATCACCGTTATCGTATAGTTTTTTAAAAAACTCTTTAGCGGTTTCATGATGAATATCTGCCGAAGTTCTGGAGTAATTGTCAAATGCAATTCCAAAATCCGAGAACGATTTTTTAATGATTCCGTGGTATTTGTCGATTACTTCCTGTGGTGTAATGCCTTCTTTTTTGGCTTTCATCGAGATAGCAACACCATGTTCATCGCTGCCGCAAATGAACAGCACATCGCGGTTTTGCAGACGCAGGTAACGCGAATAAATATCAGCAGGTACATAAACCCCCGCCAAATGTCCAATGTGTATTGGTCCGTTAGTGTAAGGCAAAGCTGCCGTAATCGTATATCTTTCTGGATTGTGTGTCATGATTCAATTTTATTGAGTGCAAAAATAAGCAATAGAATCGAGAGTTTAATGGTTTTTATTAGAGGTAATCTTCAGCTGTGTGCAGTAAATGTGTTGAATGACTGCTGACGGAAACAGTTAGTAAGTAAAATTAAACAGAACTGTTTTATAACTGACAGCGGTTACTTTTCCTTGATAACCTGAATTACTGTAGTTTCATTTTTCTCTAAATTAGAAACCAGATCAATTGATTTTTCAGAGTTTTTAATGTTTATTTTGGCAGTATTCGGAGCAAATCGTCCGACACTATTGGCAGTAATTTTTATGCTGGTAATTTCTGCTGGTAATTTTATCGTTAAATGCTTTTTAGTATTCAGTGTTTTATAATTTTTCAGAACGATTTGATCATTGGCCATAATTGAAATCTCATCACCGTCTTCCTGGTTTGCATCCCAAATTTCTAATTCTAATTCGTCAGTATTCCAATAAACTGATGTTACCTGGTCTTTTGTGATTTTATTTATTGTTAGCTCATCCAGCATTTTGTCCAGATTAATAGAATCTTTTTTCTCTTTTGGGACAAGCTTTGAATTCTGAATTTTTGAATTCATTTTATGAATCTTTTTTTGGGCTTTTTTGAATTCAATCAAATCTATTTCTCCGTTTAAACACGATTTTCCGTCTTTAAAAAAACTTTTAAATTTTCCGGAAATCTTTTTTTGATCTTTTAGTTTGAATTTGCTTTTATAGCTCAAATAGCAGAAATCATTTTTAACTATTTTCGATTTTGAGTAGATTATGTTTTTTTCAGTAAAACTAAATTCATCAGTTTTTCGGTTATAAAAACCTTCTTTTAATGTTTACAGTAAAGAAATTTATAGGCTTATCAATACTATTGTTAAGTTTAACGGCTACAGCTCAGATTTCTGTAGGCAGAAGCCATCGTGGTCCTTTTGATGATTTCAAAAAAGGCGATTATAAAATTATTAAAGCAAAAAAAACTGTTTTTGTAATCGATGATTTTAATGTTCCAGAATTTGAAAAAATGCTGAGTTCATTTTGGGATTTGAATAAATATATAGTTGTTTCCAGAGAGGAGTATGAACACACAAAGGCTAATTATCTAACTGAGGAATATGCTGTTTTTGAGTTTAAAGGCGATGTTGTTACCAGTAGTCCTGCTCCGGGAACATCGGGGATAACAAATGAGTATCTGCATTTGATGTATAAGTATTATTATTACTCTGATATTAAAGTCAAAAATGATAAAACAAAGTATGATATCAATGAAGTAGCTGCTATCTTTTTTGCTGGAAATGCTGAAGGTATGTGGGGTATGATTAACAGTAAAACATTTTACAATCTGGACGAGAACTTGTATAATTATAAATTAGGTTTTATGAAAAATTACCTTCAGTTTGTTAATACTACTCTTAAAGATGAATGGTACAGTTTTGCGTATGCTACAGATTATGATAAAAAGAAGATAAAAGCATTAAAAACTTCGACTCTTTATATTCCTGATTATATTAAAATAAAGTATGATGCTTTCAAAGGAACTGATTCTGATAGAGAAGGTCCGGATGAATTACTTAAAAAGTACAGCTACAAATATGAATTTATTGATACAGACAAGCTTAATGAAATGATTCTGAATGCGAAGGAAGACTTTTATTATCTGATGTATACCAAAGTCAATTCACAGAAATTCATCAGTGTTGTAAATGGTAAAACAGGTGAGGTTATATATAGAGAATATGATATCATGAGCTATAACATCAAAGCTAAAGATTTTAGTGAGTTAAGCAGTTCTATCAAGTAAATACCAAATATTATTTTTCAAAAAGGCTGTCTTCAATCTGACAGCCTTTTTTTATGCTAAAAATTAAATTCTTTCAGACTTGTAAATCAATAGAATTAAAGAATTTGTTTTATGGGCAGATGTGTCATAAAAGAGTGTCTTTTATATCTTTGCAAAGAAATCATCAGAAAATATAAATTATGCCAAAAGGACCTGAAAAAAACACCAAAAACAAGGCTTTGCATACCAAATTGCTCAATCGAAAAAAGGCTAAACTTCAGGAAGAGAAGAAAGAAAAGGCTTTGCGTTTGAAAACTCTGATCACCAAGATAAATCAGAAAAAAAACAATGGCAATTCCAATCTGACCGCTAAATCACTAAAAAACAATTTATTGCACAATGCTATTTCGGCAATTTTATTGATAAAAATCACTGTATTCTTGCATTTCAATATTAATAATGTAAAAAATATCGATAATTATATAACAGAATTCATGCACTGCAAAGCTAATTTAGTCATTATTAATTTTTAAAAACAGTGAGCCATGAAAACTAAAAGGATAATAGCGGCATTATTATTAAGCATAGGATTATTTTCAGCATCTTGTAATTCTAATGACGAAAACGAAGGGGAAACAATTGCACCTATAGAGGGTAAATGGGATATTGTAAAAGTAGGCACCAATATTAATGGAACCGAAACATTATCTGATCCGCCACAAAATGTAAGCGGCTGTGACCATGATTTTATTAATCTAAAGATTAATAATACACTAGAATCTGGCGACTACGATTCTACTATCAGTCCATGTGCGCTTACGACTACATCTGGAACATATTCCAGATCGGGCAGTAAATTAACACTAAGCATAGGTGGTACATCAACAACGTATGATATTGTTAATTTAACTGTTAATGAGCTGAAGCTGAAAAACGGAAATGCTGTTTCTGTTTATATCAGGTAATTATACCCGATTTTGAGAAGCAATGTATATAAACAGAAAGTGACTGCCTAGTCACTTTCTGTTTATATTTTAATAAATATTGTTTTTATCTAAAAAATCTCTCGAATTCTGCTGGCATTTTCTGTATGGGTTTTATTTTGATGTCTTTATAAAATACCTCAGCAGCTTCACTTTGCAACTGGATTTTTCCTTCTGTCAACGGCTGGAATTTTTCACCATCAAAATAGCGCGAATTCTGCAGAACCATAACCACTTTACCGTTTACAATATGGAGGCTTTTCCCTTCAAAACAAACTAGTTCAATTTCTGTCCAGCCATTATCAGGCGTATCGGCTCTCATTTTTCGCATACAAAAACCCGTATTCTCCGTGTGTGTCCCAAAAGGGATAAAATTCTGGCTTTCGTCAGCTACTGAATTCATCGAACCTTCTGAAATATATGCACGTATGTCGATAGCAGCATTGGCGATGTTCCAGTAATCACCAAAATGGCCTTCCATAATCTGAAATTCCTGCGATAGCATCCAGGCTCGCCAATAATCAACACCTGCCTCACCTTGTGAATGATACAAAACACCAGCATCCATAAGCTTATCTAATCTAGGCTCCCACTTTTTGGTACCAAATTTTACTTTCAGCCTCAAACGGTAGTTTTTAAATTTTTCTTTAGTAAAAACACAGCCATAATATTCACCCGAAACCTTGAGTACAGCCTCATTGTTTTCCTGGATTACTGTAAACATATTGTTCACGTTTTTGTTGTAACCAATTGGCAGAATTTCTTTTCCGTCACTGTCTTTCGGAATTTTACCATTATATCCATCCTTGTGCTTATAGCTAAGATACATTTCCCACCTGCTAAGATTGCCGTCCAGTAAATTTACCCAGCCATCATCTTTGCTGCAAGTATTTTTTGTTAAAGAAGTTAAAGTGAAAAGAAACACAATAACTAAGGCTAAAAATGATTTTTTCATAAGGGTGGTTTGGAAAATTAATAGTAACAAAACTAAGGATTTTATTAAATATGCAGTTTGAATATTTGTGCAAATAAAAAAGCCTTTCTGTTTTTTATGTGCAATAAACTTTAATTTCTGCTGCTATGTTTTTATTTCATGCAAAAAAAACATAAACCCTCTCATTATTTTATCCGAAATTTGCACTCAAAACCTTAAACAGACGCACATGGAATTTGGCAGAATCATTATTTCGGAAACCGCTGCAAATAGCGGAAATCCTCAAGATATTATCAATTCTAATATCTCGGTAATCAACCTGATGCGCGAAGAAAAAATTGATGATGATTTAATTCATGAAGATGCCCTTATGAGTTATTATCTGGACTATTATTACACCCAGTATATTACTGGTAATTTTGCAAAATTTGTACATCATTCGGGATGGAACTCCGAGTTAAACGAATTGATTGAAGAAGGTTTAGCATTGATTGGGGCTGAGAAACATCTGGAATTATTCCAGCAGCTTTCCAAAAAAGTAAAATTAATGAGCAGTGTAAAGCTCAATAAATTCCTGAAAGGCAAACTGGAAGGAGTAAATCCTACTAGGGATTTGCTAATCAGCGATACATTTTTTGAGATTGAAGAAAACTTAGTTGAGCTGAATGCTAATTTCCTGAAATCGCACCCAGATACCGAAGTGCTTTCTATAGACGACATGTTTGCCACATTAGAGGAATTTGCCGGGCACGAGATTAAAAGAGAATAACTCCTGCAAATTAACAGAAAAAGCCTGATGGACTGCTGAATTTGGATTTTCGAAATAGTTTCGGCTTACTGTTTTACAAATTTTAAACGCTGGGAGCCGGAATCAGTTTTTACATTGATGAAATAAACACCTGTTGCCCAAGAGCTGATATCCCAGGAAGATGCTGAACTTGTAGTTTTTATTTTTTGTCCAGCCATATTGAAAAATTGTACCTTTTCAATTTTTATATCGCCAGACATATCAAGTGAAAGAAGCTGATTGGCGGGATTTAAAAACAGCTGCAACGAAGTTAATTCGAACTTTTTTCGAGTTAAATTCACTGAATTGTTTCTGGAAATAATATTTTTTTCGGGATCAAATGTGAAGCTTGTAATTGCGAAAGGAACATTTTCTGTAAAACTTTCTCCATTGACAGTATTATTTAAAACCAAATCCAACTGCTGTCCTCCGCTCCCAAAAACCCGGATTGGCACAGGCATTTCAAAAAAAGAAACCGAAGCATCAGATTGCGTCTGGCTGATTGTAAATTTGGCCTGGCCATTGCCTAAATTCTGTGCTGTTATGGAATAACTTGGATATCCCTGATTATAAACCCAATCGTTAAAAAATTCTGTAAGACTGCTGCCGTAAACCGCTTCTAAGTGAGATTGCAGATTGGGCGTTCTGGCATATTTATAAGCAAGATTCAGATCTTTCAAATAATTTTTTACGGCTTGAAAAAACATTGCATCACCCATTTTAAATCGAAGCATATTAAGAACCATTGCCCCTTTGTTGTAAGTTAGACGAGAGCTGAAGATTCTATTCACGTCCGAAAGTTCAGCGTCAGTTACATAGACAGCTCCATTGGTTTTGGAGGTGATATTGTTAATCATTTTGTTTTTTTCTGAAATAAAAGCTGTCTGGCCGTCAAAATTCTCTATGACTAAAGAAGCGACATACGTGGCAAAACCTTCGTTTAGCCAGATATCATTCCAAGCACCACAAGTAATTTTATCACCAAACCATTGGTGTGCCATTTCATGAGCTATCAAGTCCCTGCCAAAACTATTCATAAAAGAAACGGTTGTGTGTTCCATTCCTCCACCCCATTCAAACTGGGCGTGCCCATATTTTTCGGTATGAAATGGATAAATTTCAAAAAGGCTTTCGTATAAATTCAGAATCAATGGTGTCTGATCCAATTGTGCTTGTACAGCAGCCAAACTCTCAGGATAAATGTAATTAACAATAGGGTATTGTTTGGGTGCAGTTCCGCCAATCTGGTTATAGACACTGTAATTTGTCACCGCTATAGCAACCAGATAAGCAGGAATTGGATAATCATGGTGAAAATGAGTCGTTTTGCTGGTGCCATTAATTACAGGAGTTTCTGGTTCAGTTCCATTGGAAACACTTACATATTGCGATGGTGCTGTAATATAAACATCTATTGCATCTATTTTATCATTCAAATCCTGCTTGCAGGGCCACCAGTCAGGTGCACCATAAGGCTCTGATAACGTATATAAAATTGGAACACCATCATGAGCTGTTACATTAAAAGCCTGCTCACCACTTGCTGGGGTTCCTGAATATCGGATTTCGACAGTTGCGGGAGTGCCTGCTGTCAATACAGCTGGCAAAGTTATGACCAGTTCGTTGCTGTGCTGCACAAAAGGTAGCGAAACTCCGCTTCTAATAACAGTACTTACAGTAAGCTGACCAGTTAAGTCAAAAGTTACGGTTGATATATCAGAAAGTGCTGTAAAGGTACTAGTTACTATGCCAGAAATAAAGTACTTGGCAGGATCAACAGTGAATTCAAGTTTTTGATAGGTTATATCATAGTTTTGGGTATCTGGGTTCACGCTCCAGTACATTTTTTTTACTGCCAGCTTTTGCTCCTGCTGGGCAATATCGGATATATGGCTAGTATTTTTTTGGGCATAAGCCGAAATCATTACAATCTGTACAATCAGCAAAAAGCTTTTTTTCATCTGAATTCTATTTGTACCAAATATAATCAATCCTTTCGCATTTTGCCAAAACAAAAGAAGCTGCCTTTTCAGACAGCCTCTTGTATATCATACTGATATGTTTTTTTACAATTTGAAAGTAAATCCAAGTTTAGCACCGCTAGTACCTGTATTTCCTCCAAATTCTAAATTTATACCAAACTTATCATTAAAGAAATAACGTCCCCCTACTTGCAATCCAAGACCTAAGGAAGTATTATCGGGATCGTGCCCATCATAATGATCATCATAATCCCAAATGTAATAGGTAAGACTCGCTCCTGCGTAGAAGTCGAAATCACGAGGGATATTCATTATTCTATTGAAATGATAATTTCCATTAGCTCCTATTCCAATGGCGGATGATTCATATTTGTAACCATTGTAATGATCATCGTCAGTTTGAAATGAAAGCTGTCCTCCAAGTGACCAGTCTTTTGAAATTCCGTAATCGAAACCTACATAAACTGGAACTCCCCAGCCAGAAATACCAACACCAGCGTTAATTTGTGTTCTCCCTTCTCCTAACGGATTTTGAGCAAATACGCCATTTGATAAAATACCAAAAGCAATAATTAAAATAAGTCTTCTCATAATTTTTTTTTTAATACAACGCAAAAATATAGTTTTATTATGTTTTATTTAATCATTTTCTGGATCAATTAAACTTTTTAAAAAACTGTTACAATCTTTCTTTTTTTAATTACATAATTTGCAGGTATTTACTAATTCTAAAGTGTTTTTACAAAATAATCATTTTGGCTGAAAATTTGGTCCCATTATAAAGTACCTGGACAATATAAGTGCCTGAAGCGAGTATTTGATTGGGAGTAAAACTCAAAATATCTCCATCGACAGCGTACATGTTCCCAAAAAGCTTCGAGCCAAGCATTGTGTAAATAGATACCTCAACTGTACTGTTTATAAAATTATAAAACAGCAGATTAATCTGATTATTAACCACTGGATTTGGAAAAATCTTTACAAAGTCGGTATTTGGATAATAAATCGATTTGTCTGTTTTAAAAATAGGGAGTTTTTCAAAAGATCCTCCCAATACCGCATCAGACTGTTCTTCGGTCATGCACAACCAGTCCTGCATAATTGTAGCATATATCTGCCTGAAATCATGCTGGAAAGGTACTTGATCATTTACAGCTGCATTTTGTGGCAGATCTGGCGAAGTGCCAATCATCCCCGAAACAGGATTTGCTGTTCCCTCAACCGTACCTCGTCCAGTATTTAGTGCCGCTCCAAAGAAAAGTACTGGCGCACCAGATCCATGATCGGTTCCAGAACTGTCATTGCTCTTGATTCTGCGCCCAAATTCGCTGAAAGTCATCCCTGTTACCATATCGGCTTTGCCCATCAATTTTAAATCTTGCTGAAAAGCACCTATCGCTTGCGACAGCATACCCAGATTTTCGGCTTGCTTTCCTAAAGTCCTGTCACTATCCAAAACCTGATTTTCGTGGCTATCGAAAGTTTTTGGGTGATTCACCACATAAATGGGTGTCTGCAAGCCTCCATTGATAAGCTTTGCTACAATTTTTAATTGATCTGCCAGCCCATTTTTATTAGGATAATCGGCCGATTGCGGTTTGGGAACGTTATATGCTTTTTGAATAGTCTGCCTGTAGGCATTACTCTGGTCTTTCATTAATCGCAAAAAAGTAAGCTCATGACCATAATCGGAGTTTGGAGCCGGATCTGAAGTTTCATTGATTACATTTAATAAATCCTCGGGTCTTGATACACTATAAGCCATATTGATTTTTGGCCCCTGCAATGAAAAAGGCAAAGTTGAACCTATTTGG
This sequence comes from Flavobacterium aestuarii, assembly GCF_040049115.1. Lineage (NCBI taxonomy): Bacteria > Pseudomonadati > Bacteroidota > Flavobacteriia > Flavobacteriales > Flavobacteriaceae > Flavobacterium > Flavobacterium aestuarii. Next base: position 93,858 of record NZ_JBDLZZ010000015.1, on the reverse strand, counting down.
ATTGCTAATGGATCGGTCATATCCTTGTTGGGATAAGCTGTCGGAAAACTTGGGTACATGCTGTCTAATGCTCTCCCTAACCATCCAGACTGCAATGTCTTGTCACTATCCGAGGCGGTAAACCAAATATCTGTAGCCCTAAAATGGCTGTAACTTGGATTCGGATAGGAAACTCCCTGAACAATCAGCATTTTTCCGTTATTGTACAATTGCTGCATTTCTTTCATCGCAGGATGCAAACCTGTTGTTTCGTTGTAATGCAAAGGCAAAACATCAGTTTCCTTCATCAAAATATTGGAACGTGCATTGGTCAATTCGCTCCATTTGTCTCTAGGCAAAACTGTATTCAAGCCGTCGTTGCCGCCATTCATCTGAATAATGACTAATATTTTGCCACAACCCGCTGCGGCTGCTGCGAGCAATTGCAAGCTTTCACTCTCGATTTGGGATGAAGCAAGCACTGGAATATGATTAAAAACCAATGGTATTGTTGAAGCAATAGCAGTTGTCTTTATAAATTTTCTTCTTTCCATTTCTTATAAATTACATTAACTGATATTCAGCAAATTCAACGATTGTAAGCAGCAGGCTTCGGATTCTGGTTTTTACGATAGATAATGTCATTTCGTTTGGGCTGCTTATGTAGGATTGCCAAGCCCTGGTCCAATAATTATCGGAATCCTGGCCTGTTAAAAGTGTTTGGGTCTTGATTGCGTTTTTGGCATTCAGGCTGAAATCTATTGGCAGTAAATATTGTATACATTCATGCACCAATAAATTCGGATCTTCGCAGATGGCATTTGGAAATTGTTTGACAAAAGCAATAACATCAGCCTCCATTCGTGTGGTTGCCCCATTTTTTTCGATATCAAAACCGTAAAATAAATATTCTATAAGTCCGTAACGCCGCTGAATAGAATTTGAATTAATCCAATATTCATGAAAGGATGGTTTTTGATAAAATGCCTGCCATCCCGCCACATTTGGAATCGCTCCAATAGATTGCTGCATGTCATACATGGCATAATTAAACTGGTTCCAGATATGATATTGAGCTTCATAATCAGTTGAGTTCTGTACATTATAATTGATGTTGAAGGTACGCATGGTTCCCACAATAACATCCAAAGGAGATTTGATGTACACACCCCTATTAGCCATATCAAAAAAGTGCTCACTCTTAAAAAGCTTATCCAGAACAGGAAGTATATTCCAGTTATTGGCAACAAAATGCTGTGCCAGAGGAACTATGACATTCGATTCGATATGAGCATCAATATCATAATAGACAAAAAAACGGTATAATCGTCTGCAGATGTATTCGGATACCACTTTCGATTTCGCAAAAATCATATCGATAAATAAATCCAGCTCACCAGCTCCAGTATTTGGAATCACTGTATTGTTAAAAAAAGAGGAAAATCTTTTGGTTGATGTATCGTGCAGACTGTCAACAAAATTGGTAGCTTCGGCGGTGGTATTCAAATTTTGTACTCTCCATCCAGTCAATACTTTTGCCGCTTGAATCACATCGGCTTCGGTGTATTGGCTGTCTTCATCTTTGCCAAGGGTAAACAACTCCATGACTTCTCGGGCAAAATTTTCATCGGGAGCAGATTTGGTATTCGCCTGATTGTTCAGATAAAACATCATTGCTGGCTGTGTAGCCATTTCACGTATCAAAGTTTTGTAATTTCCGACAGCATTATCACGGAACATTTTCATGTATTTGTAGCAGATTCGAGCAGAATTCGTATTGCAAAATTCATTGGAAGACTGTTTTACAAATTCGAAATCTACCGGGATAAAATGATACCAGAAAAGTGTCATCTTCTCACGAATCGTAATATCCTGATTAAAGGCAAGTCCCAATGACCAAGAACTCAAACTCGATGTGCGGTGACCATTAGTATCACCGCCAATATCATTTGAGACAAAAGCATCATTGGTCCAATCTGCTCCATAAGGAAGCCCATTTTCATCTGGATTTTCTTTTCCATAATGATTTACTGGTGGCTGTGGAGGAGTACTGTCGACAGTCAGAATTAAATCTACAGCCTGATTCATGCCTAGTCCCAATATCATGTCAGCATCGGATTTTTTGAATCCATAACCTGTTCTTTTTAGTAAATGCAATGCTTCCGAAATGGTCCATAAACCAGTATATGGGGCTAGTCCGCTGGTAACCTCTGTAACACGTTCTGTCATCGAACCAGGTTTTCCAGTGAGGTCTTTTTTGAGACTGATTAAAGATGAATAACGGCGTCCGTTATAGATTTTACGGGAATATTTTTCGAATAAAGGGTCTTTTTCCTGCGCACTTTTCAAAAGTCTTTTAAGTAATTTAGCAAATAAGTCGCGCCTAGAAAGAGTATTGTTTCCCATAGATATAATTTCAATTATCTGTCTCGTTTAATGACAAATTACAAACGACAAATATATCGAAATCGGCATAGCAGGTATATATAAAACGTTAAAACACGTATTTTTACTTGTTTTGTAAGTAAATAACATAAAAATTTAAAAAATCGTTTTTTAGATTTTATTCCATAATTTCAATCAGCCTTTTTCCCTCTTTTGCTTTCAGATTGGCTCGAAAAAGAGCTGTATTATTTTCTTCCGTAAGATACATTCCAAAAGTTTTGAAGGACTTTAAAAACTTCAGGTTTTTATTTTTTGCAATCATGTAATTCCAGTCATTGTTTTGTATTTTACTGAAATTTATCTGCAGAAAGCCAATTTCAGGGCTGAAAGATTTTGAAACCGGATATTTAGGAGAATTGGCTTCAAGTATAAAAAAATTGTTTTTGGCAAAAGCTCTGGTTTTTGCAAAAGGAAAATTGACAAACACCTGATGACCATCAATTGCATTTTGATTTTTTAAATAATCATAGATTTTTCTGGAGTTATCCGTCTGCATTGAGAAATAAAACGAGGGTTCACGAATGGAATGCACAACGGTCTTTTTTATTGGATTAAAATCATCATCATAGTCAGTTGTAATTGCCGTATCTTTCTTTTCAATTATATTATGAAGCACTAATTCGGTCTTAGCAGGACGATACATTAAAATGGAATCTACATTAAAACCAATTATTTTGCTGATTTTTGCTTTATCATGCGTAATTGCATAATGTTCACGAATCATGCCGAAATTAATTCCTAATGACAGCAGCGCATCTGGATTTTGAATAAAAGACGCTGTTTTTCTAAATTCTGGTTTCAGCTTCAACTGTCCTTGAGCTGTGATTTCATCTTCTTTCAAAGCTATAGTAATGATTGCATCTTCAGTAAGCAGGTAATTTTTCTCGATCCAAATGGTGACAGCATTCGGGTTTTTTATTGCCTTTTCTATTTTTCTGGAATCAAAACAGTTTTTTTTTATAAATAAATCTTCGGCAATTCGAACGCTTGATTTTTGCTCTTTTGGGGTATTTGTGCAATATAAAACTTGATTTCCATAACGTATAATATTGACTTTTCTGATTTTAGAATAATAACTGCTAAATGGATTTCTGACATTATTTTTCACAAAATGCAAGTCAATCAGAGCCTTGTTAAATTTGGCTTCATTCTCAATTTTGGCAGCAAAACACCACTGGTTGAGTGGCTGGTTCTGTATATGGAAAAAACTTAAAAAATCTGGTGTCTGGAGTCCACAGCTTGAAAAACTGAAACTGTTTCTGGTTTCAGACCCCTTTCTTCCGCCCCATTGCGAAGGATTTTTGAGGAAGGAAAAAACAAAATGATTTCTAATATTCTTGATATCGACAATTGCAACTCCATCAGCATTATCCGGGATGTATTCTTGATCAAATTGTTTGTAAAATCCGTACCAGTAAAGGAAAGCCATACTTCCTATTACAATAAAAAGTATGGCTGTTTTAAGAGAATAGTTTTGTATCCTCTTCATGAGTTTATTCGGTAACGATTGTTTCTTTCTGCTTTTCGGCATATAAATCATTGATCACATCAAAAAAGTATTGTAAGCTATTGGCGTGTTCTCCTTTAATTGTATAGGTCAATTCAGAAGTAATTGCACCGTTTTTAACCTTGGATTCCACTGCAATTTCACCAGCATTTTTCAATGCGATTTCCCAGTAATTATCGCTAATGCCAGCTTGCGACTCCGTTTTGGAAGCAGTGATGATTTTCTGGAGATCAAACCACCCTGAAGAATTGTTTTTAGAGATAGACTTCTTAAAACCAGATTGCAGAGGCATCACTTTCTCCTGGATAAGATTTTCAATATTTTCTTTAGAAGAAGTTATCATCAATACACCATTTTTCAGTCCAAAATACAAGTTTTCCAATAGATTGTCTTTTTCAAAATGAATAGTGTAATACCCATTAGTCAGCTTATAGTCGGTTCCTGTAAGTTTATCAGTGTTTAGAGGAAGCTTAAGCAGCTTATTCACAAAAGCCTCGTTCCGGGTATTTGCAAGAAAAGTAAAATCGGGCTGGATTTCATCTTTAGTATTAGTGGTTTCAACTTGTTCGTAATTTTCATTGTATTCGAAAGTAATGTAATCTCTTTTTACTTTTTTAAGATCATGAAGAACAAAAATTGCATTACCAGGAACTAAATCAGCAATGGCTTTTTCGTCCAGAAATAAAGCAATGGCATCAATTATAACATCTGCTTCATTGCCTGTTGCATCTTTTGTGTACGATTGGTAAACTGAGTTTATGGTACTTTTTAAAACCTTGTATTCATAATTCATGACAGCCTCTGTATCCATACTGATGGAGTAATATCCCATGATGTTGTTCCCAACATAATTGAGCATGCTTTTATCCATTTTTGAAGCAAACATTTCCTGATATGATTTTTTGGTTTCATCGTTTTTGGGCGTAATCATTTGATTGAGCCTTATTTTATCTTTTTCAAAATAGCCATTGATGTGGTAATTGCTGTTTAAAATTCCCGTTTTATAAAGACCAAGAAAAGCTTTGTTGCTTCCTGCAAAACTGCTGTACAATTGAGTGGTTAAAGCATCTATATCTGCGAAAGCATAGAAATCGGATTTGGCATCATTATCTTTGAAAATAGCTGTATTTACAGCTGATTTTTCTTTTGAATCACCAAAATTTTCATTGAATATAAGCTCCACAACCGAGTTTATTTTCAATCGTTCAATAGAGTCAGTCTTTTTTAATTCCAGTTCCTGAAGTTTTCTATTGGTTTCTTCCAGTTCTGCCTGAGCTTTGTCCTGTGCGGCATAAATCTCTTCTAAGGTTGGTTCAGGGATTTTCTTAGCCGTTTTTTTAGATTTTTTTCCTTTTTTGGCTTTGCCTTTGGTTTTATTAGACTTTTTTGCGACAGGAGCGGCGGCTGTTTCTTCAGGGATATATGCAGGCGCTGCATAATCATAATTCACGCTTGCCGAATCAACCACTACAGCGGCACTGTCTATGTATGTAAGATCCGAATATGGTTCTGTGTAATAGTTCTTGTTTTGTTTTGTATAATTGGCATTTACATAAACGGCAAATTTATCGTTCCAAGCCAAGTGATGATTCTTGGAAGTACTTACACTGGTATAGTTTGCTTGTTTTTTTACCTTTAAGCTATCGCCATATTTATGCTGCAGTAATTTTTCGAACTGCACTGCATTGCTTAGTGGAATTAATATTGCATAATTCATGACAGTATCCCTGGTAACATAATATTGATAGTGGTTACGAGAAAAATCAATTCCAGTCTGGCTCAGATCCTTTGGCAGAAAACTTAATTCTTTGTCCAGTAAGGCCTGCATCCAAGGATATTCCTGAATCGTTTTTACTGCTACTTTATCTGTTAGGTTTCTGCTGTTAAAGCACAATGCAAAAGGAGCGTTTTGAGGAACTTTTCCAGCTAAATCCTGGCCAGATAATGTCACCGAAAAACAAGCAGCAATGAAGAGAAAATAATTTTTCATATATATTATAAATAATTGTAATTGAATGAATTTAGTTAAGCATAATGGTGTTTTCTATTTTTTCATTTCCATTAATCACATTTAAAACAGACCCATTTAATTTGATAGCCTTTTTGCTTTTGGACTGTGTAGCATTTTTATTTGAAAATGATTTTATAGTAGAATCGAATTTGTAAACCGATGTGTATTTAGCTGTTTGAAAAACTTCCTTATCGCTTTTTTCTAATTTGTCATATAATGCTTTTATAGGCACTTTTTGACTGCGGACAAATTTTTTGTCATTAAAAGTAAAATAATCTGTAGCAATTGCCTGGCTTATTTTTCTGCTGTTTTTCAGCTTTAAAAAAATGGCATTAAGACAGCTTATTTTTTGAAAATCAAGATTAATTGCAAAAATATAATTCGTTAAGTCAATGCTGGTTTTTACATTGGCTATTCCTGCTGTGTTCTGTGCCAATGTTTCTATTTTTGAAGCTTCCTTCCTGATTTCATCTTTGGATGGAATATCATAACCGTTTATTTTTTGCATTTTTAAAATCGAATTTATTTTTGTCTTGCTTTGACTCAAATTTATTACAAAATTAAAATGACCCGATCCATCATCTTTCATCTGCACTTCTTCAATGACTTCAAAACAGCTTTGAAACAAAAAGGTAAAGCATAATAAGGGTAAAAAATAAATCTTTTTCATCATAGTGTTTTTGCTTCACAATTTTACGGGTTCAGTTTGTAAGCAATGGATTGCAAAGAAAAGGATAATTTTTGTTGTATGGATTTTTTCGTCACGTTTTTTATCCAGATATATTTGACTTTAATCGTTTTTTTTGAAAGTTACTCTCAAACAGATAAAACCAAAAGTTCCCGACACAAAAGAAGCAATTAAAATAGCAATCTTAGAATAGGTTATTACTTCTTCTCCATTATTTTTAAAAGCCAATAAAGTGATAAAAATAGACATAGTAAATCCGATACCGCCCAGCATTCCTGCACCTAGAATGTTTTTCCATTTTAAATCATTTGGCAGTCTGCAGATTCCTATGCTTACTGCTATTAATGAAAACAAGTAAATTCCCAACGGTTTTCCCACTACTAGCCCAAGTATGATTCCAATAGAATTCACATGGCTTAATCCTTCATGCCAATCGCCATTTATGGCAATACAGGTATTGGCAATAGCAAATAAGGGCAGGATAATAAAAGCTACTGGCGTATGCAAAAAATGCTGTAACCGGTAGGAAGAAGTTTTCTCTCCTCCATCTCCAAACGGAATGACAAATGCCAGTAAAACCCCTGTTATAGTAGCATGCACGCCAGAATTGAGCATAAAATACCACATGAATCCTCCGCCAACTAAATAGGGAATTAAATTATGCACTTTTTGTCTGTTCAAAATAAATAAGAAGCCCATAATGGCAAATGCTATCAATAAATTATCAAATGCAATTGTCTGGGTATAAAATAAAGCAATAACTAATATCGCTCCTAAATCGTCAATAACAGCAAGTGCTGTCAAGAATATTTTTAGCGAGGCAGGAATTCTGTTGCCCAATAAGGAAAGAACGCCAATGGCAAAAGCAATATCGGTAGCCATTGGGATTCCGGCTCCATTTTGAGTATGTGTTCCGTAATTTAAAGCCATGAAAATTCCAGCGGGAATAATCATACCGCCTAATGCACCAAAAATAGGAAGCGCAGCATTTTTGATATCGGACAATTCACCATGGTATATTTCGCGCTCTAGTTCTAATCCAATCAATAAAAAGAAAATGGTCATCAAACCGTCATTAATCCAATGTGTGATGGAATGATGTCCAATTTCGGTTTCCCAAAAAGAAATATATTCGGTTTGAATAGCAGAATTAGCCAATAATAATGAAACTATGGTTACAATAAGCAATAGTATGCCACCCGCTTTTTCGCTTTGAAAGAAATCGGCAAACGTTTTTGTGAGTTTCATGTATTAAAAGATTTAAATAGGAGTCGCTAATTTAAGCATTTGTAAATTAATTCGGGTTCAAATGGCAAATGTCAATAAAACATTAGTGTATAGTGATCTGTCATCCTGCTTGACCAGCGTAATACTATCCATAACCTAAAAGATTACACGAAAAATACTATATTAGCTACCAATTGTAACAACAAAGATTAATGAAAAATAAGTATGTAAATTTTATATCGGACGAACATTTATTGACTTGTGTGGGCAATCTTCATAAGTCTTATTTGAAAGCCAAAAACAATATCACTAAGAAAAATTTTTATTCAAATAAGGTAGATGCCATAAAGCTGACTTTTGACGCAAAATTTAATGATATTGATGAAGAAAGCCTCATTCAATCTGAAATTTTAAGACAAATAGACAAGTCTATTAATAATTCAATCGGCACATTTCACGAACAGATTTTAGGCGGAATTAAAGGTTTTGAAGTTGGAAATTTGAGTGGTTTCGATATTAAAGCTACTGACGATACTTTGTTTGCTGACATTAAAAACAAACATAATACAATGAATAGCAGTTCGGCAGAAAGTTTGTTTCAAAAATTGGCTCGTTATGCAGATAATTACAAAAAAGCAAAATGCTATTGGGTTCAGATTTTAGCAAAAAATAGTTTTAATGAACTCTGGAAAGGCGAAATCAATGGTAAAGAATATAGTCACAGCCGAGTTTACAAAATTTCGGGCGATCAGTTTTACGCATTGCTTTCAGGACAACAAGACGCTCTTTTACAGTTGTACAAAGCTTTACCAGTAGCAATAGCAGACTATTTACATTCTATCGAACATAACAATTCAATCGCTGAAAATTCTGCTATTGACGAAATAAAAAAAGAAACAGAAATTTCTAAACGTAGTATTTTGGACCAAATAACATTCGAAAATTACAGTTATTATTTAGGGTTTGACAAGCTATAATATCGGTTTAAAAATTTCACAATCGAATACCCAAGCTCTTTCCCTAGATTTACAGGAACAGCATTTCCTATCTGTTTATATTGCTGGGCAATAGAACCTTCAAATCTCCAATCATCAGGAAAAGTTTGAATGCGGGCATATTCTCGAACGGTAAAAGGTCGGGTTTCTTCGGGATGGCAACGTTCTGTTTGTTTTTGAGCAGGACTGCAAGTTAAGGTCAGACAAGGTTCGTCCCAACCAATTCTTCGGGCAATACCAGTTTTTCCGCCACCCAAATGAAAACTTCCGCCCATAAAGGATTTCTGAATTTCTAAAGGTAAATCACGCCAATAACCTTTGGGAGGAACTAAATCCAATACTTCAATTTTACTTTTTGGATATTTAGCACCATCTGATTTTGGAACATTTGTATCGAATAATTCACCTTTTTTCAAGGCATCTTTTAAATTATAAATTTTCTTATAAGGCTTTGGATACTCGTATTTTAAATCAATATCTTTTCTTATACCAACTAAAATCAGGCGTTCACGCTTTTGAGGAACTTTAAAATTTATTGCTTTCAATACCTGTACAGGAACTACGTTATATCCAATTTCATCCAGAATAGATATCATTCCTTGCAGGGTTTTTCCGTTTTCGTGACTCAGCAGGCCACGAACATTTTCGCCAATACAAATCGGTGGATTAACTTCTTTTACAACTCTAGCAAATTCATAAAATAAAGTTCCTCTGGCATCGGCTAATCCTAGTTTTTTCCCCGCATAACTAAAGGCCTGACAAGGAAATCCACCTGTCACAATATCCACCTTATTATGATATTCAGAAAAATCAAACGCTTTTATATCACCTTCCAAGACTTTCCAATTTGGACGATTTTTACGTAATGTTTGACAAGCAAATTTGTCAATTTCGTTGAGTGCGACACACTTCAAACCCGCCTTTTCCAGACCGACAGCCAAACCTCCAGCACCAGCAAACAATTCTAAAACTTTGTATTCATTTTCGGGCTCGACAAAATTGGAAATAGTTTCTCTAACATCTTTCTGAAGAAAATCAGCAAATAAGGTTTCAACATCATCCTTTCTATAAACTCTATAATTACTCATAGGTTCACGAACAGCAGAAAGTTTTCCTTCTTCATCCCAACGGCGTAATGTTTTTGTACTCTTGTTAAGCAACTTTGCTGTTTCTGAAATAGTTAAATATTCACTCATAACCAAATTATACAACATTAGACATTGGTTACAAATATAATAGAAAACATTTTAAACTTCCAAAACAAAAATGATAAAAAAAGTGCAAATGATAACAGTTATAATGGATTTATTCATCAATTCTTGACGATGAACTTTTAAAATGAAAATCTTCTGTCAAACCATTATATTTTAATTAATTTTGAAACTAAAATTTACTAATCCGCATTATGGACATCAAAATTCTACATATCGACAGCAATCATCCTTTGCTTTGGGAGCAATTGGAACAAGCCGGATTTATTAATCACGCCGATTTTACTTCTTCCAAGGCAGAAATTGAAGCCAAGATTCAAGATTATCAAGGCATAGTTATCCGAAGCAGGTTTAAGATTGACAAACAATTTCTTGATAAGGCAATAAATCTGCAGTTTATAGCCAGAGTTGGAGCAGGATTGGAAAGTATTGACTGTGATTATGCCAGTTCCAAAAACGTTTCGCTCATTGCCGCACCCGAAGGAAATTGCAATGCCGTTGCCGAGCATACACTGGGAATGATTTTGTCACTTTTCAATAAATTAAATATAGCCGATAGCGAAATCCGTGTGGGTGAATGGAACAGGGAAAAAAACCGCGGACATGAACTCGATGGCAAAACAGTTGGGATTATTGGATACGGGAACATGGGTAAAGCCTTTGCCAAAAAACTGCGCGGTTTTGATGTGGAAGTTTTGTGTTATGACATCAAGGAAAATGTGGGCGATGCCAATGCCAGACAGGTAACATTGCAGGAATTACAGCAAAAAACAGATGTGTTGAGCCTGCATATCCCGTGGACTCCTGAAACTGATAAAATGGTAAATCTGGATTTTATTAATGCTTTCGCAAAAAACATCTGGATTATCAACACTTCGAGAGGAAAAAATATCATAACTGCCGACTTGGTTACCGCAATGGAATCTGGAAAAGTTCTTGGAGCAGGTTTGGATGTTTTGGAATACGAAAAATTGTCTTTCGAAACACTCTTTCAAGACAAAAATACACCAGAAGCTTTTCAGTATTTATTGGATGGTCGAAAAGTGATCTTGACACCGCATATTGCAGGCTGGACTTATGAAAGTCACGAGCGTCTGGCACAGGTTATTGTAGATAAAATCAAGGCTTTATACAATAAAAAATAATACTGTAAGATTTTAATTGTTTAATATGTTATAATTCTGCTTAATTTTTATAATTTAGTCCCATTACTATCAATCATTTAATTAATAAATTATGGAAATTAAAACAGAAGAAACTTGGAATACCCCTAAGAACCCTATTCCTGTGTTTAAAGTTGACCCAATTATTGTATTGCTGTTAGGTTTTGTAACCTGTGGATTATACTTGATTTATTGGAACATTAAAGCATCAGAAGTACTGAATGCCGTTGCTGAAAGAGAAATAATTTCGCAGCCAATTGCAATTTTTGCAGGATGCTGTTTCCCTGTAAATGCTTATTTCTTTTATCTGGTTGGAAAAGATGGTTTGCCAGCTGCACAAAAAAGAATGGGTATTACAGTTAAAGATGATTCTATCCTATTTTTAATTTTAGGGCTATTATTCCCAATGGTTGCCGCAATGATTGTACAAAGCGAAATCAATAAGCTGTATTAATAAAAAATGAAACGACAACGAAAAATACTCGGAATTATAGGAGCAGTAATAACTCTTATAGTTCCGTTTTTTTTAATGCTTCACAATCAGAATAACCATCTGGAGACGGATCAATCGTTGTGCCCTTTTAAAATGCTTACCGGGTTTCCTTGTCCAGGCTGTGGCATAACAAAGTCATTGGTGTATTTTTATCAAGGTGATTTATATAAAAGTTTTTATTATCATATTTTAGGGCCGTTTGTGGTACTGTTTTGTCTGGTGACAATAATAGTTTTAGCAGCCGAATTAATTACCAAAAAAGAATATTTCAACGGAATTTTATACAATAAAAAACTAGCTTATGTTTTAGCCTGTTTTTTAATCTGCTATCAATTAGTCCGAATAACTTATTTTATAGAAAACAATACCTACGACTCCATTCTAAAGGAATCCATCTGGAAATAAAATGAAACAAATAAGCATATTAGGCTGTGGCTGGCTGGGTTTCCCTTTAGCGAAAGCCTTATTGACAAATGGATTTTCTGTGAAAGGTTCGACCACATCCGAAAATAAACTTCCTGCTTTAAAGTCATCAGGAATTAAGCCTTTTCTGGTTTCGCTTGACAGCAAAAAGATAAATGGTGATGTTCAGGATTTTCTCAACGGAAGCAAAACTTTAATTATCGATATTCCTCCTCAGCTGAATAGAAAAAAAGAAGACTCTACCGCAGAAAATGAAAAAACATTTGTCGGAAAAATAAAAAACCTGATTCCGCTTCTCGAAAAATCTGATGTGAAAAATGTGCTTTTTATAAGTTCCACTTCGGTTTATGGTGAAGTCAACGGAACAATTACCGAAGAAACCCTTCCCCATCCTGATACCGAAAGCGGCAAACAATTACTGGAATCAGAAACGATGCTGCAAAAAAATCACAGTTTCAAAACTACGATTCTGCGTTTTGGAGGACTCATTGGCGAAGACCGGAATCCTATTAAATTTCTAGCAGGAAAAGAAAATCTGGAAAACCCTGATTCCTGTATTAACTTTATTCATCAAGAGGATTGCATTGGCATAATTCTAAAAATTATAACCACTGATTCCTGGAACGAAATCTACAATGGCGTTAGTCCTTTTCATCCCACAAGAGAGAAATATTATACTGGAAAAGCGGCAGGACTAAACTTATCACCGCCTAAATTTGACCATACAAAACCTTCGGCAGACAAACTGATTTCGGGTGAAAAAGCTGGAAAGGTTTTGGAATATCAGTATATAAAACCAAATTTATAAACAAAAACTAAAATTAATTAAGCTCTCGCTGCTGGCCAAAATGGCATTGCAGCAGCCTGGACAATTCTTCCTTTTTAATTGGTTTAGAAATGTAGCCATCGCATCCTGCTTTTATTGATTTTTCTTTATCGCCTTCCAGTGCAAAAGCTGTCTGCGCGACAATAATTACTTTTTTATTAAACTTCCTGATTTCTTTTGTTGCTTCATATCCATTCATCTGTGGCATCTGCATATCCATCAAAACTAAATCAATATCGGGATTGTTCCGCGAGATTTTTACCGCTTCGATCCCTGTTTTTGCTATTATGATTTCTTTACCAAATGGTTTTAGAACTTGTAGAATTAACAATCTGGATATTTTATCATCTTCTGCAATCAATATTTTCAGTTTTGGAATCTCGCAGTCAAATTGATTTGCCGGCATAATGTTTTCTGTACAATAATTTTCTTCCAATTTAACCTTGCTTGGAATTGTAAAGTAAAACATGGATCCTTTTTCCGGCTCGCTTTCTACCCTGATTTTACCGCCAAGCAATTCTACATAGGCCTTTGCAATAGAGAGACCGAGGCCAGCTCCCTGACGCGCCATTTTATCATTGAAATCAGCTTGAATGAAACGTTCAAATATGGCATTTTGCCTGTCTTTTGGAATTCCTATTCCAGTATCTTTTACAAAAAATTCTATATGATCATCCTTTTCTGTATATCCAAATTCTATAATTCCCTTGATAGTAAACTTGATGGCATTTTTTACCAGATTGATAAGAATGGCATATAATTTTTCGCGGTCTGTCCTGATTATGGTTTCTTCGCCGTCTGAAGGCGTTTTGAGCACAAGAAGCACTCCTTTCTCCTGTGTTTCGGGCTTAAAAAAAGTATGTATGTACTGGAGCAGTTCATCAATATTTGTCGCAGAAAAAACAGCGTTCATCTGCCCGGCTTCAATTTTTGAAATATCGACAATATCATTGATAATATTAAGCAGACGGGTACCGCTTTTTTCGATAATTTCAATATAATTTTTCTGTTCTTCACTGCTTAGATCTGCTTCTTTCAATAATTCGGCAAATCCCATAATTCCATTCATTGGAGTTCTGATTTCATGACTCATATTAGCGAGAAAAGCTGATTTTAACTGGTCGCTTTCTTCTGCTTTTATTTTGGCTTTCTGCAGTTCACTGATCGCTTCTTTTAGTTTTTCCTTAGAGGAAATTAATTTTTTGTAATTTTTTTTGAGCGAATTATTTATGCGCTCATACTCTTTGTTTTTTATCGACAGATCCAGGCTTAGACGCCACGCAATAGCTTTGGCCCTCCGTTTTGTAATTAATAAGGAATAAGAAAGTGCAAACAGCAGCAGGCTTATAACTGTACCGCCAATTGCAGCCATGAGTGTTTTTCCTGAAAAGAAAAAGGTACTTTTCAATGGCTGGGAAAATACCAAAGTCCATTTTTTATTATTAAACACAACTGGAAGTATCCGTGTTCTAAACTTTGTATCATCACTTTTTGTACTGTCTGAGTGACTGTCAAACAATAATTTTTTTTGAGTGATAATCTCATCGTCGTAGATTTTCAAATCAATATTTTTGTTGCCTTCTGACTTCCATTCATCTAAAATACTTTTCATTAAATCATTCATCCGGAAAGGGCTGAAAACCCATCCCAATATAGCGGAACGCCGCTCTGCTACCGTATTTACCGGTACATTTTTATATACTGGAACATAAATTACTGTTCCAGCCTGCATATTTTTTTTGGTTTCCTGCCGCAGCACAACTTTTCCAGACAATACTGGTATATTATAATCTCTCGCCTGTTCCATCGCTTTGCGCCGGACTGGTTCTGAAAACATATCAAAACCCATAGCCCTGGCATTCCTTTCGTTATTAGGTTCAAGATAAATGATAGATGTGTAAAAATCCCTTTCTCCTGCAGGATAAACTGCATAATTGGAAAATCCTTCTTTCTGGATATTCTGTATGTGTTTTTTTAACTGTTCTTTTTTTACAATAGGCGCATATCCAAAACCCTGAACTCCTTTAAAATTTTCGCTTACTGTAGAAAATTTATTGAATTGCTCCCATTCTTTCCGCGTGACTAACTCGGAAGCTTCAAAAAAAGAAGAAGCGTTGAGCAGGAACTGTACATGCAGATTAATTCGGAAGAAAATCTTTGTTTTAACCTCATTACACCCCAGAACAAATTCTTTTTGAGACTGAGATTCATCATATTGGCTGACATAACGGGAAACGCAAAAAGTTATTATAAGCCCAATTAATAGAATTACAAAAGAATTCCACAATGGATTGTGGTTTTTTGCAATACTATTTTTTGTGTGTCTTACATTTGGCATCTTAATTATTTCTTCGGCTATCAAATTAATTTATAGAAAAGGATGGCTCTCTGCCTTGATCGCAATATGATTTTGTTTTAAAAGTATGAAATCGGTATGGAAACCTTTAAAAATATTTTCAACAATCAAGACAAATTAATAAAAAATAATAATACTGAAAAATTATGTTAAAAACTTATTAATTTCAAAAAACAAAGTAGTCTTTTTTACGGTTTTTACAAAGTAAAATCTTAGATGCTTTGAAAAAAACCATGCAAAAATCACCCAGAACTTGTTACAACACTCACGTAAGTTGCAACCGGATGATTTTCATGAATTTAATTTCAAAAAACTTCCTATAAAATTTACAGTAAAAAAACACAGTTTTAATCTTACCTTTGCCTGACTTTGTCTGCTCCTGATCTTCATAAAATTGCTATTGGCGGATATATCGAAAGGTTATTGGACAGATTGTCTTTATCAAAAAATAATTTACACGTTGATAACGAAAATAAAAACCGCTTTTAAATCCAGAATTAACGTTCTAAGTCTGCCAATTTTGGCTTTGTGCTGGGTTAGTTTTTTTTGGGGTACTACCTGGTTAGCTTCGAAAGAAGGTGTCAAATACATGCCCGCACTGCAGCTTGCCGGAATCAGGCAATTCATTGCAGGCTCACTCTATTTGTGTTTTTTTCTGTTTAAAAAAAAGCCTTGGCCAAAAAAGAAACAATGGAAAAGCATTCTGATTCTTAGCCTGCTCAACTTTGTTTTAAGCAACGGCCTCAGTACTTGGGGAGTGAAATATATCAGTAGCGGACTAGGAGCCATTATTGGTGCAATGGTTCCTGTATGGATTGTATTTATCAGTATTTTTAAAGGTGAAAGAATAACCAGATTGGCAATACTGGGAATTTTGGTTTGTTTTGCGGGAGTTTGTGTCATTTTCTATGAGCATCTGCTTGATTTTTTACAGCCCGACTTTCAATTTGGCATATTGCTTTCGGTAACAGCAACAATTACGTGGGCTTTTGGTACTTTATATACGAAGAAAAAAGCGGCCAGTTTCAATCCGTACTTCAGTCTGGGTCTCCAGATGCTCATTTCCAGTATTTCGCTTTTTGCATTTATTGGAGCAACTGGAACTGGCATCCCAATAGCTGAAATTCCTGCCAATTCATGGTGGTCAATTGGGTATTTAGTCATTTTTGGCTCTATTCTCACTTTTATTGCCTTTATTTATGCGCTACAAAAACTCCCTACCGAATTGAGCAGCCTTTATGCATACATCAATCCTATTGTTGCAGTAATTTTAGGTTCTTTAATCTTTGGAGAACACTTAACGCTGGCAATTATAATTGGCGGAAGCGTTACTTTAATCGGACTATATCTGATAAACTACGCCATGCGAAAAAAGAAAACCGGAGTTGAGCCAATAACAGAAGTGAATTAATTACAGCATAACAGACTATCCTGAATTTTTTTGGCAATAATGGCTTTTATTAAATCCAGCCGTTAATATGCTCATAGATTTCTAATATGGCTGGTTTTTATTTAATTTTGCACCAAATTAAAATTATGTCATCGTTTTTAAAAAAATATAGAACTTACATAGGTGTTGTTTCCATCTTTTCTATCACAACACTATACTTATTTTATTCGGCCCTAAAGCCCAATAAAACACTGCCTGTTTTCAATCCTGCCGATGTAAATCCGGAATTGGTAGACAGTACTGTTCAATATGTAAGCAAATACCACACTATTGCTGATTTTTCCTTTACGAATCAGAACGGAAAAACCATTACCCAGAAAGATTACGAAGGAAAAGTATATGTAGCCGATTTTTTCTTTACGACCTGCGGTTCTATCTGCCCAAAAATGACAACCAATCTGGTCGATGTACAAAAAGCAATCAAGAACAATCCAAAAGTAAAGCTGCTGTCCCTTTCTGTTTTCCCAGAAACCGATACTGTACCTGCATTAAAAGCCTATGCAAAAAAATATGGCGTCATTGATGCCAAATGGAATCTGGTAACAGGTGACAAAAAAGAAATCTACACAATGGCTCGAAAATCATACCTGGCCGTAAAAATGGGCAGGCCAGACCAATTATACGATATGGTACATACCGAAAATTTTGTTTTGGTTGATCAAAAGAAAAGAGTCCGCGGTTTTTATGACGGGACTAAGAAAGAAGAAATCCAGCGATTGATTGAAGATATTAACTGGCTTTGTTCCAATGAAAAAAATGAGTAAAACTGATAATAATCAGCTGTAATTATAATAAAAAATGTATTTTTGCAATCTTAATTCAATCTAAATAAGCTTTGCAGACAACGATACATTCTCTTAAAAAAGGCCAAAAAGCCACTATCCTGGATTTTGATATCGATTTAATCCCATTAAAACTGTTAGAAATGGGCTGTTTGCCAGGCAATGATGTCGAATTACTTCAAATAGCTCCATTTGGCGATCCCTTGTATTTAAACATAAATGGTTCCCATCTTGCTATTCGTATTGAAACTGCCAGACTAATTGAAGTAGAACTCATTAATAATACTTCCAAATGAGTTTAAAAAACATCAACGTTGCCTTAATTGGAAATCCAAATGTGGGGAAAACTTCGGTTTTTAACCAGCTTACAGGCTTAAACCAGCAGGTTGGGAATTATCCCGGGATTACCGTGGAGAAAAAAATGGGGTTTTGTAAATTACCCAACAATGTAAAAGCTAATATTCTTGATCTGCCTGGAACCTACAGCCTTAATGCCAGTTCGATCGATGAAAGTGTTGTTATAGAGCTTTTGCTGAATAAAAATGACCGCCTCTATCCAGATGTTGCGCTAGTTGTTACCGATGTAGAAAATCTAAAGCGGAATTTACTTCTATATACCCAGATAAAAGATCTTGAAATTCCAACAATTTTAGTCATTAACATGGCCGACAGAATGGAACAGAAAGGCATCAGTCTTGATATTCCCTATCTCGAAGAACATTTAAAAACCAAAATTGCATTAATCAGTTCCAGAAAAGGACATGGAATTGAAGAATTGAAAAACCTTATTGTTGCTTACAAAACGATTTCGGCCGAACCCTGTTTGAATGCATCTGTGATTGATGCCGAATATTTCAACAGCCTGCGAAATGCCTTTCCAAATCAGCTATTGTATAAATTGTGGCTGGTAATTACTCAGGATGTCAACTTTTTGAATTTGGAACGCAACGAAATCCGAAGCACTTTTACTAAATCTCATTCGGATTTAAAACGATTACAGCAGAAAGAAACAATCAAGCGCTATCAATTTATCAATGATGTTTTGAAAGAAGGCTTAAAAATCGACTCTAGTGTTGCCAAGGATTTCCGCAGCAAGCTGGATCGTGTCCTCACCCACAAAATATGGGGCTATTTGATTTTCTTTCTGATTTTATTTGTGATTTTTCAATCTATATTCGAATGGTCCAAAATTCCGATGGATTTTATCGATAGTTCTTTTGCATCGTTAAGCACTTTGGCGAGTGAGCATTTACCGGAGGGAATGCTGACCAATTTGATTTCGCAAGGTATAATACCAGGAATTGGCGGTATTTTGATATTTATCCCTCAAATCGCCTTTCTGTTTCTATTCATTTCAATACTCGAAGAAAGCGGCTATATGAGCCGTGTTGTTTTTTTGATGGACAAAATCATGCGCCGATTCGGATTATCGGGCAAGAGCGTAGTTCCATTAATATCGGGAACAGCCTGTGCTATTCCTGCAATTATGGCAACCCGAAATATCGAAAACTGGAAAGAACGCTTAATCACGATACTCGTAACGCCTTTTACCACCTGCTCTGCACGTTTGCCTGTTTATGCCATTATTATTGGCCTGGTTATTCCCGATACCTATATTTTAGGATTTTTAAACCTTCAGGGATTGACTTTAATGCTTTTGTATGTCATTGGTTTTGGGATGGCGATATTAGCAGCTTATATTCTGAATCTTGTTTTAAAAGTAAAAGGCAAAACCTTTTTTGTGGTAGAAATGCCCAATTACAAGCTGCCAATGTTTAAGAACGTTGCCATCAACGTTATTGAAAAAACAAAAGCTTTTGTTACCGGAGCAGGAAAAATCATTTTGGCAATATCCATCATCTTATGGTTTCTGGCTTCTTACGGACCAGGAAAAGAGTTTAAAGAAGCCGAAAGGATAGTCTTTGAAAACGCTAAGGAACAACCCATGTCTTCAGCAGAATTTAATAATGCTGTAGCTTCGCAAAAACTGGAAAACTCATACATTGGCTTAATGGGAAAAACTATAGAGCCTGTAATTGCCCCTTTGGGCTACGACTGGAAAATTGGTATTGCTATCATCAGCTCATTTGCTGCCAGAGAAGTGTTTGTAGGAACTCTGGCAACGATCTATAGTGTGGGCGGAACTGATAATGAAGCCACAATAAAAAACAAAATGGCTGGCGAAATAAACCCTGTAACCGGCAAAAAAATATTCAACTTTGCTTCGGGTATTTCCTTATTGCTGTTTTATGCATTTGCTATGCAGTGCGCCAGTACCCTTGCTATAACAAAAAAAGAAACCAACTCCTGGAAATGGCCGGCCGGGCAATTAGTATTTATGAGTACATTAGCATATTTAATGGCGCTTATTGCATTTCAAATCTTAAAATAAAATATCATGATTCAAGAAATAATAGCTTTTATTATCCTTGGTATTGCATCTGGCTTTTTGATCAGGAAATTTTTCTTCAAAAAAAAATCGGACAAAAACTGCGGGGGTGGCGATTGTGGCTGTAGTTAATGGCTTGAAAATTATAATTTTATATTACAAAAAGCGTTTCATTACATTTTTTATCTTAAATTTATGTCATTAATTCTCAATCAGTTAATTTCCTAAATTTATAAAACCATATTCTTATGAAAAAAATGTTTAGTAAAGGATTAGTGCTATCGGCTGTTTTGTTATTATTATTTTCCTGCAAAAAAGAAGAAACTGCAGCGGCAGCAATTGATATTAATCAAATCAAAGAAGAAATTCAGGCCAAAGAAAATGAATTTGCAGAAACATATAATTCTGGCATCATGAAAGAAATAGGATATTTTGCTGATGACGCTACAACTTACCCACAAAATAATCAGCCTGTAACGGGCAAGGAAGCCATCATAGAGTATTTAAAAAATCATAGAGACACTATTTCAAAAGGCAATAAAATTTCATTTACGACTAATGAAGTGTTTGTTGCCAAAGATGGAGAACAAGTTGTTGAAGTAGGCAGCTATAAAGTTGTCGATTCGGTGCAAGCTATAGTAAATTCAGGGAATTACATGACGCTATTCGTGAAAAAGGATGGAAAATATTATAGTCTAAGAGACATGAGTACTTCGGATTTGCCGAACAAATAAAAAACCAAACACTTTTTGTCGACACAAAAGGCTCTCTGAACCAATTCAGAGAGCCTTTTTTTATTTCAAAAAAACATTTACTAAAAACAGCAAAGATAAATACTCAATCTAATTAATCTTTGAGATTTTTATTTGTAGTATTTTTTTAAGACATTTGAAAATTATTACACTAACTATATATAATTAGTATAGTTTTAATTAAATCCGATAAAATGTCATTAAAAAATTATTTGTCAGCATCCCTGATGCTAGTATTCAGTCATATTATTTCTGCACAGAATGGTTCTATAAAAGGAATCGTTTTAGATAGTCAAAATTCAGAGCCCATTGAATATACAAGTGTTTCGTTAATCAATTCTGCTGACAATTCTGTGGTAACTGGTAACTTGACCAATAAAAAAGGAGCATTTTCTTTTCAAAAAATGAACCCAGGAGAATATAAGCTCAAAATATTCTTCATTGGATATGAAGAATATTTTTCGGATAAAATTACAGTACAAAAAAACAAATCGATACAATTAGCCCCAATCCGATTAACAATGAGCAGTCAGGTATTAAATGAAGTGGCGATAATTCAGAAAAACGGAAATTTGCACAATAAAGCCGACAAGCAGGAATACAAAGCGAGTCAGTTTGAAACAGCAAAGGGAGGTACTGCTATTGATGTCATAAAAAATCTTCCCTCGGTTACAGTAAATGTCGAAGGAAATATTAGCGTGAGAGGGTCAAATGGCTTTATGGTTCTGGTAAATGGCAAGCCCGTTTTGACTGACCCTGCTACCATTTTGAGCCAGCTGCCAGCCAATACCATTCAAAACATTGAGGTAATTACCGCTCCAGCTGCAAAGTATGATCCAGACGGTAAAGGGGGAATTATTAATATTGTCACTACCAAAGGAAGTACCAATGGTCTGGCCATAGCTGCAAATGCAATGGGCGGGTTGCCCAGTACAAATGATTACAATAATTTAGAACAGCCCATCCGATTTGGTGCTGACATAACTGCTAATTATAAAAAAGACAAATTTGATATTGCGCTGACCCTTAATTATCTCCGAAATGATAATAATGGCTATAGAGAAGGTGATGTTTATACCAAAGATTTTGATACTAATACAATGACCCGTTTTCCGTCAGAAGGAGAAAGAAGTTTCGATAAGTATAATTATGCTGGAAAAACCGCCATTCTGTATTCTGCAGATGAGAATAATGCTTTTAACTTTGGTCTTTATCTGGGCAAAAAGTATCAAGCCAGAAGAGCCGATCTTAATTACGATAATAGCACTTCCGATTTGACAACAGGCGAAATTCTGAGTGAATTTCCATATTTCAATTCCAATGTGCAGACAAAAGAAGGAAAGTTTACTTTAACTAATCTAGATTATACCCATACCTGGGCTAATAAATCTGCACTGACCACTTCTATTCTGTATGAACATGCCAATTTGTATGGAAATACGATCAATTTAAACATGGATAATGCCTTAGACAGAAATGTATTTCAAGAAGTTAATAATCCTTACTCAAATCCAATTTATGGTTTCCGATTCAAATTAGATTATGCGTTGCCTTGGGGTGAAGGCAAGCTGGAAACCGGTTACCAGTATCGCATCGATAAACAGGATGGCACCTTTGGTTATACCATTTATCCAGAACCAGTACCACCAACGGATTATTCTATTTTTACAGGAACTGCCAAAACTGACAACCGTATCAATGCTGTTTATTCTCAATATACAGCTAAGACTGAGAAACTCCAGTATGTGGCGGGTTTGCGATATGAATATTCGGAAAGAGAAGTTATATTATCTACAGATGTTAATCCGCACCGGCTAAACTTCAGCAATCTGTTTCCATCGGCTAATTTATTGTACACTTTCAATGATTCCTGGAATACAAAAGCCGGGTACAGCAAGAGGGTACAGCGTAATAATAATTCAGAATTAAATCCAATTCCCGAAAGAGAGCATTCAGAAACATTAGAACAGGGAGATCCTGATTTATTACCTCAGTTTGTAGATTTAGCAGAATTAGGATTGAATCATACTTTCAAAAAAGGAACTTTATTTACGACACTATATTATCAAAAAATAAAAAATCCTATTCAAAGAGTAAATAGTGTTTACAATGATACGATTTTGAATAGAGTATATACAAATGCAGATAAAGCCAGAGTTTACGGCTTAGAGTTTGGATCCAATTACAAACCCGTAAAATGGCTTTCGTTATATGTGGGAATCAACATTTATAATTACAAAATCAGCGGAAATTTAGATGTATTAGGTGATGTTTCAACAGTTAAAAATTCAGATTGGGTATATTCAATCAATGGTAATGGAACTGTGAATCTGGATAAGACTTGGAGCCTTACGGCAAATGTAAATTACATTTCTTCAAAACCTACTGCACAAGGAGAAGATTCGAGCTTTCTTTCCCCTAATCTGTCAGTCAAAAAAACTATCTGGAACGGAAAAGGAAGTTTTGGCCTGCAATGGCAATATATAGATGTTGGGAATATGGGATCAAATCAGCAGAGAATTACAACTTATGGAAGTGATTTTTATACCACAACCAATTATGTTTATGAAACCAATGTTTTATTACTTAATTTTAGTTACAGCTTTAATAAACTCAGCAATAAAAACAAATTACCTTCCAGTGAAATAGGTGAAAAGGAATTCTAAAAACTAACTCAAAGTATATAACCCGAATATTAAGAGCAGAAAACACAAAAGCAAGAAACCCTGAATTTCTATTATTCAGGGTTTCTTGCTTTTATATCAATATCTGTTTAACACCATAGGAATTAGCGTCTTCTTCCGCCTCCGCCGCCTCTAAAACCGCCACCTCCGCCACTGGAACGGAATCCACCTCCACTGCTGCCGCCAAAACTGCTGGAACGGTTCGAAGCAGAAGACCTCGCAGATGCAGAAGACCTGTTACTGCCTGCCTCTCTGGTAGATGCTGATGCTCTGTTACTTCTTGAATCACGGGTAGAAGCAGAATTTCGATTAGCATCTCTTGTGGAAGCAGTATTTCTATTGCCGTTATTTATATTGTTTCTGTTGCCGCTGTTTATATTATTATGGGAAATCCGGTTTGATGTATTTCTGCTATTATTATTATAGTTATTGAAACTATTATGATTTACATAAACATTAGTATTATGATAGCCATAACCACCTCCATGATAATGGTAATGATTGTGACGGTAAATCCCTACTGCCATAACAGTTGCAAACCCAAACCAAGGTGGATAATATCCATAATAATACGGAGGATAATAAGGCACATACGCTGGAGAATATACATACTGCACAATTGGTGCCTGCTCGACTACTACTGTTGTCGTAGATGCTGGAACATTTACAGTTACAGGATCAGAACCAGTGTAGGCAGGATTAGCAGTAACTCCAGCATTCCCGCTTGGGCTTGGCTCTACAATATAATCCTTGCCATATAAGTCTTTGTCGCCCACGATTTGAAGTGATACTTTTTTATTTTTGTCCTTTGATACCAGAATGACTGCAACGTCTTGAGTTTCATTTTTGCTGATAGGATCTCTAAGAATGAATGTAAAATCATCCCCGTCTTTCTTGGTTTCAACTTTGATAAAATCAATTTTTTTATCATCATTTAAATCCAGATTGTTGATTTTTGCTTTGTCGTCATTTAACGACTTTTCAAACTCCTCAATAGTCTTTGATTTTTGGAAAAGATCCAAAACCGCATACAGATCCAGATTATCTCCCGGCAAACCTAATTCTCCTGTGTCGTTATTTGTCTGAGAAAAAGCGCTTGATCCAAACAAGCTCATTACTATTACTAGAAATGATAAAAATCTTATTTTCATAATATTTTAATTTTAAAATAAACAATTCAATAATACTCTTAAAAACCGAAAAATTTATTAAGTATCATCTATAAACTACACAAATATAGGAAAGAAAACCTAATAAATTTCTGCCTTTATAATTTATATATCTGAAAAATCAAAAACTGTGCCTAAAATCAAAATACTGCCTCATTACTGATTGCTGCTAAAGAAATCAGAGACCAGAATAATTAGTTTACAGTTAAACAGATAAAACTATAACTATTTAATTTATAGCACTTTTACAAATAAATTACTTGCTATTTTATTGGATATGGCCATTTCTAAATTATTCACTTTTATTTTTAGAGATAAGTCAAAAGTTTCTTTAGTAAGCACCTCTATTTTAGTTCCCAAACCAATCTGCTGTTTGTCAAGATATTTTAAAAATTCAGAAGAATTGTCTTTTACACCTACACATATCCCAGATTGGCTTGCCTGCAGTTCTGATAACAATTGTTTTTCTATCGCAATAATTCTTCCCTGAGCATCAGGGATGGGGTCACCATGCGGATCTTCGGTGGGATTTCCCAGAAAATCATCCAGCTTATTAATCAGTTTCTCAGATTTAATGTGTTCTAATTGTTCAGCAATATCATGAACTTCATCCCACGAAAAGTCTAATTTTTCAACTAAAAAAACTTCCCATAACCGATGCTTTCGCACAATCATTTTGGCACTCAATTTTCCAGCCTCAGTCAATGAAACACCTTGGTATTTTTTATAGTTTACCAAATCTTTTTCTGCTAATTTTTTGAGCATATCAGTAACAGAAGATGCTTTGGTTTCCATCATTTCAGCAATGGCATTGGTGCTTACCTCACCATCAAGACTGGTTGTAAGATGGTAAATGGATTTTAAGTAGTTTTCTTCGGAGAAAGTCATTTTTATAAAGTTACTGAGTGGCTAAGATTCTGAGTGGCTAAGATTTTTTTTAAGAAATCAAAAAAAATCAGAACCTCAGCAACTATTTTTTTACAATTAACAAAGGTATTGCTATTTTATGTCTCAGGCGATCAACGGTGGTGCCAAAAAGCAAATCTTTCATTCCTGTATGACCGTGTGTTCCCATAATAAGCAAATCAAAGTCGCCTTTGTTCACTAATTTTGGAATCACTTTATTGGGTCTCCCAAATCCCAGAACGGTTTTTACATGAAATCCCTTTTCCTGAAACATTGATTTGTATTCCATCAGCAAGGTTTCGTCAACCGTAGTTTCATGATCGTCAATCTGTTTGCCATACATCATGGCACCAACCGATTCTACAACGTGTATCAAAGTATAATTGGCCTCCTTGCCTCCCATTTTGAAAGCATGATTAATTGCATTTTCATCGGCAAACGAAAAATCTACAGTTATTGCGATATTTTTATTGTCTAGAACTGCCACTTCAGTAAACTTCAGATTCATATCGTGTGGCGAGTGATTTTCAATACTCAGCCTGGCCTTAGAAAAGAAAGGCTTTATAACGATATAAAGCAATAAAATCAGAAAACCAAAAGCTAACGGTACTACAGTTAACCAAAGTACAATTGGATTTTCGGAAGCTTCCAGCCAGTTCTGAATTTCAGAATATACCAGTTTGGCATTCAATGAAACTATTATAATTGCGATAAGCCAGGCTGTCGCCTGAGTTAATTTCCCAATATGGTGTCCTTTCATTTTCGACTTGTCACTAACAAAATGAATCAGCGGAATAATGGCAAAGCCTAATTGCAAACTCAAGATGACTTGGCTTAATACTAAAAGTCTGCCTGTAACGCTTTCGCCATAAATCAAAATAACTACAACCGCTGGCACAATCGCAATCAAACGGGTCAAAATACGACGCACCCAAGGCTGGATTCTTAAATTAAGATACCCTTCCATCACAATCTGTCCGGCTAATGTTCCTGTAACCGTAGAACTCTGTCCAGCAGCTATTAACGCAACCGCAAACAGAATAGGTGCCCATTTTGTTCCTAGCAAAGGCTGCAAAAAACGATAGGCATCCTGAATTTCGGCAACTTCATGCATTCCGTGTTTGTAAAATGTGGCTGCTGCCAAAATTAAAATAGCCGCATTTACAAAAAATGCCAGATTCAAGGCTATAGTAGAATCAATAAAATTGTATTTTAAGGCTTGTTTGATTCCTGCATCAGTGCGGCTGAATTTTCGGGTCTGTACCAATGACGAATGCAGATACAGATTATGAGGCATTACCGTAGCACCAATAATACCGATTGCAATATAAAGAGCCGACTCGTTTGGCAGCGAAGGAATCAATCCATAAAGTACCTTATCCATTTCGGGCTGGGCGAATATCATTTCGAATATGAACGATAATCCGATAATCATTACCAA
The DNA here is from genome assembly GCF_040049115.1 of Flavobacterium aestuarii. Classification (NCBI taxonomy): domain Bacteria; kingdom Pseudomonadati; phylum Bacteroidota; class Flavobacteriia; order Flavobacteriales; family Flavobacteriaceae; genus Flavobacterium; species Flavobacterium aestuarii. The sequence goes on along the minus strand of NZ_JBDLZZ010000015.1, from coordinate 66,961 downwards.
TGCAATGATAAAAGCTTCCATTTTCCGAATTCCTTTATTGATTAGAAAAAGCAGCAGAAAAGTATCTAAAACAGTTATCATAACTGCTTCAATCAGCGGAATTCCAAACAATAAATTAATTCCTATAGCCATACCCAAAACTTCGGCCAGATCACAGGCTGCAATGGCAATTTCGGCCAGAAAATAAAGGATGTAATTGATAAAAGGAGAATAAGTTTCCCTGGAGGCTTGTGCCAAATCACGCTGAGTTACGATTCCGAGACGGGCGCTTAAACTCTGCAGAAGCAATGCCATCAAATTACTCATCAGCAAAACCCATAATAGGGAATATCCGAACTGACTTCCGCCGGCAATATCGGTTGCCCAGTTGCCTGGATCCATATAACCAACGCTTACTAAATAGGCTGGCCCCAAAAAGGCTAATATTTTTTTGAAAACTGTTTTTTTATTCTGGGTTGACACCGATTGGTGTACTTCTTCAAGAGACTTGGACATTTATTAATCTTTTAATAAACAAATATATAAAAATAACTTTATATCAATGAAATTATTTTTTTAGCTTTGTCTAAAATTTAATTTAAATAAAATGAAATATTTATTTCCATTACTATCTTTGTTTTCATTTGTACATTTATTTTCACAGAATACAAGTTCAATCTCTGGAAAAGTGACAATTGAAAATAAAGAGACTCAACAAACAGCCGTAGAATTATTAAAAACCAAATACAAAACCCAAACAGATAGTTTAAACAATTATAAATTAGAAAATATTTCAGCAGGCAATTATAAAATTCAGATTTCATCCCTTGGATTAAAAACGATAACTAAAAACATTATCATTAAAGAGAATGAAAATCTTATTCTTGATTTTGAACTAAAGGAAAACCAAAACGAACTCAATGAAGTAGTAGTTTCGGGAACTTTAAAACCAATAAAAAGACTCGAAAGTACCGTTCCTGTTGAAGTCTATACGCCTGTATTCTTCAAGAAAAACCCAACACCAAGTATTTATGAAGCCTTGCAGAATGTAAACGGAGTACGGCCACAGCTCAACTGCGGTGTCTGCAACACGGGAGACATTCACATCAACGGGCTGGAAGGCCCTTATACTTCGGTGATGATTGATGGAATGCCGATTGTCAGTAGTTTGTCCACAGTTTATGGATTATCCGGAATTCCAAATTCATTGGTCGAAAGAATCGAAATCGTAAAAGGCCCAGCTTCTTCTCTTTACGGAAGCGAAGCTGTTGGCGGATTAATCAACATTATTACCAAAAATCCAAGTAACGCTCCCCTATTTTCAGCCGATGTATTTACAACGACTTGGCTGGAAACCAATGCCGATTTAGGCGTGAAATTCAATATTGCAAAAAAAGCAACATCATTATTGGGCCTGAATTATTACAATTACGGACAGACTATTGACAATGATAACGATGGATTTACAGATGTATCAGCTCAAAATAGAATTTCGGTTTTTAACAAATGGAATTTCTCAAGACCACAAAACCGATTGTTTACTGTTGCCGTTCGCGGAATGTACGAAGACCGCTGGGGAGGTGATATCCGCTGGGAGAAAAAATACCGTGGCGGAGATGAAATTTACGGCGAAAGCATTTACACCAAACGTGGCGAACTTTTAGGAAGTTATCAATTGCCTACAACCGAAAAATTGATGCTTTCCTTTTCGGGAACGATGCATTTTCAGGACAGCCGTTATGGAATCACTTCTTACATTGCTAATCAAAAAATTGGTTTTCTGCAACTGACTTGGGATAAGAAATTGGAAAAAAACGATTTACTGTCCGGAATCGCATCGCGTTACACTTATTATGACGATAACACAACGGCTACATCCATTTTAAACGAAAACAATCCGGAAAAAACATGGCTCCCTGGGATTTTCCTTCAGGACGAAATCTCTTTCAGCGAAAAACACAAAGTGCTGTTGGGAATTCGATACGATTACAATTCCATTCATGGCAATATCTTTACCCCGCGCTTTGCCTATAAATTAAAAATTAATGATAACAATATTTTGCGTTTCAATGCCGGAACAGGTTTTAGGGTAGTCAATTTATTTACCGAAGACCACGCTGCCCTCACAGGATCGCGCGAGGTAGTAATTACCGAAGATTTAGATCCGGAAAAATCTGTTAATGCAAATTTGAATTATATCAAAAAAATATACTTCCCAAGCGGAACATTTTTAGGGATTGAAACCACGGCATTTTACACCCGTTTCAGCAACAAAATTGTATCGGATTATGAAACTGATCCAAACAAAATCATTTATAACAATATTGACGGATATGCATTGAGCCAAGGAATCAGCTGTAATGCGGATATCAATTTCACCAACGGATTGAAATTCATTTTAGGCGCAACTTATATGGATGTTTCCAATGTAGAAAACGGCATTAAAACAAGGCCTTATTTAACCGAAAATTTCACGGCAACCTGGAGTGTTTCCTATAAAATCAGTCCGATTGATTTGTCTATTGATTACACCGGAAATGTCTACAGTCCGATGAAACTGCCATTATTAAGCGAAACCGATCCAAGAAGTCCAAATTCGCCTTGGTACAGTTTACAAAACATTCAATTTACTTATACCGGCTGGAAAAACTTTGAATTATATCTTGGTATCAAAAACCTGCTCAACTTTACTCCTAAGCGAAACAACCCGTTCCTGATTTCCAGAACCGAAGATCCTTTTGATAAAAATGTACAATACGATTCGAACGGAAAAGTATTAGTCACCGCAGATAATCCCTATGGCTTAACATTTGACACTACCTATGTTTACGGGTCCAATCAGGGCATTAGAGGTTTCTTTGGGCTTCGTTATAATTTGTTTTAAAAGCTATCGATAAACTAATGACTTAATTGCCACAGATTAAAAAGATTTTCACGGATTTTTGATCATTAGTTTCTTTTTTTAATCTGTGTTAATCTTTTTAATCTGTGGCAAAAAATGAGGCGTTGAATACACATAGTTAATTATTTAAATGAAAAAGACAGTTTACATATTATTAATTTTCTTTTGGGTAATTCCTTCTGGTTTTGCCCAGTTGAAAACCTATACTTTTGAAGAAACCGAAAAATTATCCAAAGAAAATCCCAAACCAATTGTAGTTTTCATCCATACCACTTGGTGCAATTATTGCAGAATGATGGAAAACTCCACTTTCAAAAACCCCGAAATCATTCAGCTTTTAAACTCAAATTTCTATTTCATTTCGTTGGATGCCGAAAGCAAGAATGATATTCAGTTCAATAGTCATACTTTTAAATTCAAGCCAAAAGGTCCGAATACTGGAATTCACGAACTCGCCACAGCCTTGGCCGAAATTGATTCCCAAGTAGTTTATCCAACGATTGCTATTCTGCAGGATGATTATTCCGTTGTATTCCAAAAGCACTCTTTTTTGAATGTCAAGGAATTATTGGCTGTTCTGAAAAAGACCAAATAATCCCTTTTTGAAAAAAGTTCTCAAAATCAGCACAAAACATCTTATCAAACTATAACAAAACTTTATATTTCAAATTAAGTTCTTGCAATTAAACTTTGTAACTTTGCAGTTCTAAAAGTTAAACTTAAATTAAAAAATATGTATCCAGAAGAAATGGTAAGACCAATGCAGGCTGAATTGACAACTGCTGGTTTTCAAGATTTACATAGTGCTGACGAAGTAAATAATGCAATTAAATCAGAAGGCACCACATTTGTAGTAGTAAATTCTGTTTGTGGCTGTGCAGCAAGAAATGCGCGTCCAGGAGCAATTATGAGTTTAGAAGGTTCAAAAAAACCAGATCATTTAATCACGGTTTTCGCTGGTGTTGATAAAGAGGCTGTAACTGCAGCAAGAGAGCACATGTTCCCTTTCCCTCCATCATCTCCAAGTATTGCCTTGTTCAAAAACGGTGAATTGGTTCACATGCTGGAGCGCCACCACATTGAAGGACGTCCTGCAGAAACAATTGCTGAAAATTTAAAAGATGCTTTCAACGAATTTTGCTAATTCAGATCTATACCAAATAAAACGTACTGCATTAGCGGTACGTTTTTGTTTATGACCCATTTTAAAACTGCTGTTATGAATACAAATCTTCCTTTTATTGAGTTCACCGTTATTGACAATGAACAGCATTATCCTATCAAAGCAAAGTATGGCAGTTATCCTAATTTAATGTTTTTATTAAAAGAACAGCTGAGTCTGGATTCCTTTGGAGAATGTGGCGGTGTAGGGCGCTGTGCAACTTGTGTAGTTAAAGCTGCAGGAATAAAAGGAAATTCGGCAATAAAAGAACGTAATGAGCCTGCTACTTTACGAAAATTGGGTTATAAAGAAGAAACTGTTCGGCTTTCCTGCCAATTATATATCACTAAAGATTTAGAGGGGTCAGCAATTACTCTTTTGGAATTGTAAAACTTATAACCCACAAGCTTGCTTTATCCGAAAAGACATAAAATCAAAAGCCCAGAAATAATTTATATCTTTAAATGAATAAAATACAGTTATAAAGCCAATAAAAATGAGTTCATTGCTTTTAAATTTACAGCCCGAAATTTTAGAAAACGATTTGATAAAATTAATTCCTTTACGGGAACATCATTTCGAAGAATTATATAATGTGGCTTCTGATCCTTTAATTTGGGAACAGCATCCTATAAAAGACCGACATAAAGAAGATGTATTTAAAACTTTCTTTGATGCTGGGATAAACGCTAAATCTTCCTTTTTGATTTTAGATAAAAAAACAGGCGAAATAATAGGCACTACCCGTTTCTATGATTATAAGCCAGAGAGTGCCAGTGTTGCTATTGGCTTTACTTTTATAGGCAGAAAATATTGGGGAGGAACATACAATCAATCAGTTAAAAAATTATTGATTGATTATGCCTTTCAGAATGTTAATTCAATATTATTTCATGTGGGTGCAGAAAATATTCGTTCCCAAAAAGCAGTTTTAAAGCTGGGAGCAGCAAAAATCAATGAGATGAATTTCCCTCATAACGAAATTGACATACTTCATTATGAATATGAATTGAAGAAATAACTATTTTTCTGTATAGCAATATGCTTCAACATTTAAATAACATATCATAAAAAAACCACGCAGATTGCGTGGTTTATGATTTATATAAATAGTGAATGTCTAGTTCCAGCCGCCTCCTAAAGCTCTATACAATTGAATTGTAGAGCTCAATTGATTTTGTGTCAGCTCCGAAAGGCTTAATTCGGCATCAAATAAAGAACGCTCAATTTCAAGAACTTCCAAGAAAGAAACATAGCCATTATAATATCTGGCTTGCGATAATTCCAGATTTTTTCTAGCTGCAACTACCTGCTTGTTTCTAGCTAATAATTCTTCTTTATAGGTTTTTACATCCTGCAATGACTGCTCAACTTCAGCTACAGCAACAATGCAGGTTTTTTGGTAAGCGAGCTTAGATTCTTCAGCCATTTGACGATAAATCTCAACTCTGCGTTTATTTTTTCCAAAATTAAAAATAGGACCAGCAACAGATGCACTTGCGTTTTGCAGATACGAAGAGCTATCAAATAAAGAACTTACTTCATTATTGGCAAAACCTGCCAAAGCAGCAATATTAAACGATGGAAAACGCATAGCCTGCGCTACACCAATCCTTTCATTGGCAGCCATATAAAGCCTTTCGGCCTGATTTACATCGGGTCTGTTTCGCAATAAGATTGAAGGGATAGATACTGGCAGTTCATTGGCTATTTCCAGTTCCATGTTTGTTTTACCACGAGGAATCGGTCCTGGTGCCTGCCCGATCAATATCGAAATAATATTTTCCAATTGTGTTATCTGGCGCTGAATTGCTGGAATTGTTGCCTCGGCAATGGCTACCTGCTGTTCAATTTGCAGTTTATCCACTTCTGAAACATAACCAGCGGTAAATCTCTGATTAATAATTTCGTAGGCCTTTTTTCTGGATTCGAAAGTATTTTTGGAAATAATCAATCGGTTATCAAAATCACGGAGCTGAAAGTAAGAAACCGCAATATCGCTCACTAAATTCGAAAGAATCACTTTTCTTCCTTCTTCGCTGGCGAGCAATTCATCTTGGGCTGCTCGATTTTGATGGCGTATTTTACCCCAAAAGTCTAATTCCCATGACAGGTTTGCAGAAGCATTAGAAGGCATAAAAGCCTTTTCATTGCTGTTAACTGTTGCGCTATAGCCTATCGCTGGCAATAAATCTGCTTTGGAATACCCTAATTCAGCTCTTGTTCTTTCTATTCGGGCCATAGCTATTTTCATGTCATAGTTATTTTCCAGACCTTTAGTGATTAAGTCTTTTAAAACATCATCATTAAAGAGGTCAAACCATTTTACATTAACTATGGAAGCCAATGTATCAGCATTTGCTGCTCCATTTTGAAAATGGGCTGCATTTTGATCCTCAGGCTTTGCATATTTAGGGCCTACCAAACAACCTGCAGGAAGTATGGTCAAGGCAAGAATAATTATAATTATTTTTAATTTATTCATCATGTCCCGTAGTTTTTGAATCCATATTATTTTCAATTGCTACAACTTCATCTTTCTTTTTGCCAATATTTTCAATCATAACAAATAGGCCTGGAACAATTAATACTCCAAGAACTGTAGCTACCAGCATTCCGCTGAATACTGCCATCCCCATTACAATACGTGCCTGAGATCCTGCTCCAGTAGCGGTAAGCAATGGAACAACACCAAGTATAAAAGCAAAAGCAGTCATCAAAATCGGACGGAAACGGAGTTTAGCTGCTACCATAGCCGATTCGTATAGCGGTTTCCCTTTTTCGTATTCTTCTTTGGCAAATTCTACGATCAAGATTGCATTCTTGGCGACAAGACCAATGAGCAATACAAGCCCGATCTGCGCAAATACGTTATTAACATAAGCATCACTGCCCAGTCTTGCTAAAAACAAGCCTAAAAACGCTCCAAATACAGCAAATGGAGCACCAAGCAATACACTGAATGGTAATTTCCAGCTTTCATATTGTGCTGCAAGAATTAAAAACACAAAAATCAAAGCCATCAAAAATACAGTTCCTCCACCTGGCGAATGCTTTTCCTGATATGATAAGTTAATATAATCATAACTCATATCGGCAGGCAAAGTTTCTTTGGCCACCTCTTCTAATGCATCTAATGCCTGGGCACTGCTGTAACCATCATTCGGGCTTCCTCCAATTTCTGCAGATCTGAATAAATTAAGACGGTTAGTAAAATCAGGCCCCGAAACTTTGGTAGCTGTTACTAAAGTTGATACTGGCAGCATATCCCCGTTATTATTTCTAACATAGATATTATTTAAATTTTCAGGACGTAAACGATCTACGGCGTCACCTTGCAGGTACACTTTATACTGACGTCCAAAACGGTTAAAATCATTCACATAGCTTCCTCCTAAAAATGCACCTAATACTTCGGTAACTTTTGAAACTGGAACACCTAATTTCATTGCTTTTTCATTATCAATATCAAGTTTTATCTGCGGAGTACCAGCATTAAAAGTAGTATAGATTCTTTTAATTTCAGGTCTTTTTTGAGCCGCCGCAATAAAGGCTTGTGTTTGCTGTGCCAGATATTGTGCCGAATTCCCTCCTCTATCCTGCAGCATTAAACTGAAACCTGCTGAAGCTCCAAGACCTTGAATTGCAGGAGGACCGAAAGCAAAAGCTGTTGCGTTGGTAATTTGAGTTGATAGTTTCTTATTCAATCTATCAACCAGCTGTTTAGCAGTTTCATGTCTTTCTTCCCATGGTTTTAACGATATGAAAATAAAGGCATTATTAGGTTGATATGAATTCGTAAGCATACTGAATCCATTAATTGTAGTATATGATAATATTGATTCCTCCTCTTTTAAAAAGCCATCTACTTTTTTAGAAATTTCATCAGTTCGCTGAATAGAAGAAGCTGGCGGTAATTGAATATTTATCAACACATAGCCTTGATCCTCTTCAGGAATAAATCCTGGTGGAATTCCTTTGCCTAAAAACACTACTGCAACCAATATTACTACCAGCAAAAGGACAATCCGCATCGCTTTTTTTGCAAAGAAAGTAGCTCCCGAAAGATATTTTTCTGTTACATTTTCGAAAATGCGATTGAAGCCGGTAAAAAATTTGGCCAGCCAGCCTGTTTGCTCACTGACTGGTTTGGTAGGCTTTAAAAGCATGGCGCACAGCGCTGGACTCAAAGACAAGGCACTAAATGCCGAAAAGGCTACCGAGACGGCAATAGTTATCGCAAACTGCTGGTAAAAACGGCCTGTAATACCCGGCGTCATAGCCACCGGCACAAATACAGCAATCAGGATAAGCGCAATGGCTATTACGGGGCCTGAAACTTCTTTCATGGCCTGAATTGTCGCTTCGCGAGGATTTTTTCCGTGTTCGATATGATGGATTACAGCCTCAACAACCACAATTGCATCATCGACCACAATACCAATGGCCAGTACCAAACCTAATAATGATAAGGTATTAATAGAAAATCCTAACATCGGGAAAACGGCAATCGTACCGATAAGCGAAACTGGTACAGTAATAAGCGGAATTAAAGTGGCGCGCCAATTCTGAAGAAAAATAAACACCACAAGAATAACTAATATTACAGCTTCAAATAATGTATGGACAATATCGTCCACCCCAGCTGTAATGGCAAGTGTTGTATCTAATGACTCTTGATAAGCAATGTCTTTTGGAAATTTCTCAGACATTTTTTTCATGGCATCCTTAGCCAATTGAGCCACTTCCAAAGCATTACTTCCAGGCATTTGGAATACAGTAATTGCAGCTGTGGCGCTGCCATTTCTACGAGCATTTGAGCTATAATTTTCAGTCCCCAATTCAATTCTTGAAATGTCACTTAATAACACTTCAGAGCCATCTGACTTGCTTTTAACGACAATTTTTCCAAACTCGTTTTCAGTAACCAATCGGTCTTGAAGGGTAACACCATAAGTGAAATCTGTTCCCAATGGAGCTGGTTCTGCTCCAAATTTTCCACCAGGGCTAATCATATTTTGAGCATTAAGGGCATTTTTGACATCATCTACTGTAATGCCTAATTTGCTCATTACATCAGCCTTTAACCAGATTCTCATGGAATAATCACTTCCCCCGAAAAGGGAAACTTCACCAACTCCCTTAATACGTGCCAACTGATCCACTATGTTGATGTTGGCATAGTTATTCAGGAATTTTGAATCATATTTAGGATTGCTTGAGGTCAATGTAAAAAGCATCATCGGAAATGATAATGACTTTTTCACCACCACTCCCTGCTGTTTAACACTGGAAGGCATAAAAGGAGCCGACTGTGCCTGACGGTTCTGGGTAAGCATATTTGCATTATCCAGATTGGTTCCTACGTCAAAAGTTACTTCGATGGTACAAGCTCCATCTGATGTATTGGTTGATTTTATGTAAAGCATCTGCTCTACACCATTTACTTTTTGCTCTATTGGAGTAGCAACAGCCTGTTCCACATTTAAAGCATTTGCTCCTGTAAAACTAGTTGTGATTTTTACAACGGGTGGATTGATATCTGGATATTGTGATATTGGTGTCTTTTGCAAAGCAAGCAATCCGAGCATCACGATTATGATACTAAGTACCATTGCTACAATTGGTCTTCTAACAAAAAATTCTCCCATAAATGATATTTCTAAATTATTATTTAGTGCTTAATGACTAATTCTCTGCTTTGCCTGGAGTCCAGTCTATAATCTTCGGAGTTATAATACTTCCTGTTTTTAATAAGGAAGTACCACCCATCGCTACTTTATCATTAGCTGTTAATCCATCAGTAACTATATATGAATCCTTATAAGCTGGACCAACTTGGATTATTTTTAAATCCACTTTGTTGGAACTGTCAACAACATAAACTTGAAACACGCCCTGCATTTCAATTACAGAACGCTGTGGTATCATTATTGCATTTTTACGTACATCGGTCACAACTTTTGCTTTTACAAATTGACCAGGACGAAGCAGTCTGTCAGGATTGGCAAAAGCAGCTTCAAAAGTTACTGCTCCTGTGGTTGGATCAATCTGTCTGTCTGCAAAACTGATTTTTCCTGTCTCTGGATATATTGAACCATCCGACAACTCCAATGAAACTGATTTTCCAGCTCCAACTAAATCCGAATTTTTCTTGCTGATTTCTTTGAAAATGCGAAGAAATTCCTGTTCGCTCATTGTGAAACGGACTCTTACATCTCCCAAGTCTGAAATTGTATTTAAAACAGAAGCTGCACCCGGACGAACATAATCGCCAACTCTTACTTTTGAGATTCCGATTAATCCACTAATTGGAGCAACAATTCTGCAATATCCTAACTCGATTCTTGCATTTTCCAAATTGGCTTTGGTTGCCTTCAATGAAGCTAAAGAAGCGTTATAAGCTGATTTGGCTCCTATTAATTCTCTTTGGCTGACAGCATTCATTTTGGCTAACGGCACCATCATATCATAATCTGATTTGGTTTTTGCCATTCTGGCTTCTACTTCTGCTAATGATCCTTCCGCCTCATTTAATTTGGCTTGGTAAGGCAATGGATCAATGGTATATAGCAATGTGCCTTTGGAAACTACTGTTCCTTCCCTAAAATTAAGACTTTCAATTACACCATCAACCCTTGGGTTTATCTGAATATCCGACTGGCCAAAAGTCTGTCCAGTAAATCCAGATTCAAGCCTAACGTCCTGCTGTATTACTTTTACCACTGAAATTTCTAGAGGCTTTGCCTCTGGAGCAACATCCTTTTTGCAGGAAATAAATAAAGTTGGAAAAGCTATAACAAAAAATAATATTTTATTCTTTTTAAACCCATTCATAAAATTATTGTTAAAATTAATAGAAATAATAAAAACCGAAAAAACCTCAATATTTTAAGACTAAATTACAAAAAGGAGGTTACAAACTATTAAATAATTACAAAAAAAAAATACATTTTGCATCTTTTTCCGTTGAACAGACACAGCTTGAATATTTTGTAAAAAATGTCGTATATATTTGACAGATTGTTTTCAATAACATTAAAATTGCCCCGATGTGCTATATTGTTTTTTTTTAAAAATAATACCTGTAATTTATTTTTTAGTAAATTAGTTGATTAATAATTCATTAAATTATTATCCTGAGAACATTTATTACAATTTCAATCTAATTCATCTTTCATTAACATTAAATTAAAATCATGTCAAAGTCCAATAAAAAAGAATCGGAAGAGCTTGAAGAAAAACTAATTGATTTGAGTACCTTAACCAAAAAAGAATTGGTCCAGAGAGCCAAAAAATTCTCAAAACAGTATTGTGTTGGCGATGGTGATGGCTTTAAACTGAAAGACTATGAAACTAAAGCCAGTTTCAATTTAGGCGAAGAAGGAAAGCCATTAGTAAAGCAGACTCTGGAAATTGGAGTTGAAGCATTGGCTGCCCTTCAAGATGTATTGTATGCTCAGGATAAATGGTCTGTACTGCTTATTTTTCAAGCGATGGATGCAGCGGGCAAAGATGGAGCCATTAAACATGTCATGTCAGGCGTGAATCCACAGGGATGCCAGGTGTTTTCATTCAAAGCACCCAGTTCTGAGGATTTGGATCATGATTTTTTGTGGCGCTGCCAAAAACATCTGCCAGAGCGTGGACGTATTGGTATTTTTAACCGCTCTTACTATGAAGAACTTTTAGTGGTCCGTGTTCATGAACAGATTCTGAAAAGCCAGAAACTGCCAGAAAAATTATTCACCAAAGACATTTGGGAAAACCGTTTTGAGGACATTCGCAACTTCGAAAAATACCTGAATAGAAACGGAACTATAATACTCAAATTTTTCCTGAATGTTTCCAAGAAAGAACAGAAAAAACGCTTTATAGAACGTGTAGATGACCCAGAAAAAAATTGGAAATTCAGTGCCTCCGATGCCAAAGAGCGAGGTTATTGGGATGATTATATGCATGCTTATGAAGATTTAATAAAAGAAACCTCAACCAAAAAATCTCCTTGGTATGTGATTCCAGCCGACAATAAATCCTATGCCCGTATAGCCGTTGCATCGGCAATTATAACCGCACTGGAAGAACTGGATCTGGAATATCCACAAGTCAGTGAAGCAAAAATAGCCGAGCTGCAGGCTGTTAAACAAGCATTGCTAAACGAGGAAGATTAAATCTCTTTAGAATTTAAAATATGATTTCTAGATTATTCCCAATTACAAGCTGGGTAAAAGAATACAAAAAAAAAGATTTAAAAAGCGACTTTATTGCTGGTATAACACTGGCCGCTTATGGTATTCCTGTATCAATGGCTTATGCTACTCTTGCAGGATTGCCTCCACAATACGGAATTTACGGTTATCTTATCGGGGGATTGTTTTATTCAATTTTAGGAACATGCAGGCAAATGGCTATTGGTCCCACCTCGGCAATTTCATTACTAATTGGAACTACAATTGCTGCTATGGCCAAAGGCGATGTGCAGCGCTGGGCCGATATCGCCTCACTTACGGCCTTAGTTTTTTCGGTACTGGCAATACTCGCCTATTTCTTAAGATTAAGCGGTATTATCAATTTTATCAGCGAGACCGTTTTGGTGGGATTCAAAGCGGGTGCGGCTATAACAATCGGGCTTACCCAATTGCCCAAGCTTTTTGGAGTAAAAGGCGGTGGCGAAAACTTTCTGGATCGTATCATAACACTTTTTCAGCAGATTCCAGACATGAATACATCTGTATTGCTTTTTGGTATTACGGCGATTATCATTCTAATTGCCGGTGAAAAAATACTGCCTGGCAAACCCATCGCATTGCTAATTGTAGTCTTGTCTATTGTACTTATTTCAACCACATCATTAGCTAACCACGGGTTTTCAACTGTGGGCGTAATTCCCACTGGACTGCCTGAATTTCATTTGCCAGCTTTGCGTATTAAGGATGTAGATGGCGTTTTGCCACTAGCACTGGCTTGTTTTTTATTATCATATATCGAAAGTGTTTCGGCTGGAAGGACATTGGCACAAAAAAACGGATATACAATAAATCCTCGTCAGGAATTATTGGCTCTTGGTGTTGCCAATGCTGCAGCAGCTTTAGGACAAGGCTATCCAGTTGCAGGCGGATTATCACAATCTGCTGTGAATGATAATGCTGGAGCAAAAACAACAATATCACTGGTATTTGCTTCGCTTGCCATTGCATTTTGTCTGTTGTTTTTAACAGGCTTTCTACAAAATTTGCCCACTGTAATTCTGGCATCAATTGTGCTTACAGCGATTCGGGGTCTTTTTGATCTGGACGAAATTAAACACCTTTACAGGATAAACAAACAGGAGTTTTACATCTCTATGATTGCATTGGTTGGCGTACTCATTTGGGGAATCCTTACAGGCGTTCTATTAGCAGCTATAATCACTTTATTGTTATTGATAAAAGCGACCTCATCTCCATATGTAGCATTTTTAGGCAGAATACCGGGAACCAGCCGTTATTCGGATTTAGAACGCCATCCAGACAACGAAAAAATTGAAGGCGTATTAATTGTAAGGATTGAATCTTCTATATTTTATTTTAATGTAGAAAACATCAAAGAACGGCTTTGGGAAAAAATCGATAATGATGCAAATCCTTTAAGGACGGTGGTGCTTGATCTGAGTTCTTCGCCTAAAATTGATATGGCGGGTGCGCGGTTCCTGAAACAGTTATTTATCGATCTGAAATCCAGAAACATTTCGCTAAAAATTGCCGAAGCCCGATCCGAAGTCCGTGACACGTTGCGTTCTGAAAATCTTGAGGCTCTTTTGGGTCACATCAGCCGGGGTACTTCTGTAGATGATCTGGTGGTTAGTGCTGTTAATTCTAATTTGGAGGTGACACCTGCTGGAAAAAAAGGCTAGCTTCCATCCTTCACCCAAAACTCCTTTGAATTAAACTTCAGAGTAAATAAATTTCACACATATTTAGAGGGTTTTCAGAAATAGTCCTTAAAAAAACTGCTTCATCTCCAAAATAAAAAAATTTCATCAATAGATCAAATCGCAATTTCTATTAATTATCATCTGAAAATTTGAAATTTTCAGTACTTTTGCACGCGATTTCAAATTAGAATCGACTTATATTTTCTCAACTTAAACTGTTTATAGCATGCAACTGTACAACACCTTAAGCGCAGAGGAAAGAGCCACAATGATTGACGATGCCGGAAAGCAGCGTCTTACATTGTCTTTCTATGCGTATGCCAAAATTCAAGATCCCAAAAAATTTCGAGACGATTTATTTATAGCCTGGAATGCACTCGATGCTTTGGGCCGAATTTATGTTGCCAACGAAGGTATAAATGCTCAAATGAGTATTCCAGCCGAAAATCTGGAGGCTTTTAGAGCGACTCTGGAAGTTTATGATTTTATGAAAGGCATCCGTTTGAACGAGGCGGTAGAGCATGATGACCATTCATTTTTGAAACTGACTATCAAAGTGCGTCACAAAATTGTTGCTGACGGTTTGAACGACGATACTTTTGATGTTACTAATATTGGCGTTCATCTGAAAGCCAAGGAATTCAACGAAATTCTTGATGATCCTAACACGATTGTGGTGGATTTTAGAAATCACTACGAAAGTGAAGTGGGACATTTTAAAGGCGCCATCACTCCCGATGTGGAAACTTTCAGAGAGAGTCTGCCGATTATCAACGAACAGCTTCAAAATCATAAAGAAGATAAAAATCTGGTAATGTACTGCACCGGAGGAATCCGTTGCGAAAAAGCGAGTGCTTATTTCAAACACCAAGGTTTTAAAAATGTTTTCCAATTGGAAGGCGGAATTATTAATTACGCTAAACAGCTGAAAGAAGAAGGTCTTGAAAGCAAATTCATTGGTAAAAACTTTGTGTTTGATAATCGTCTGGGCGAAAGAATTACCGATGATATTATTTCGCAATGCCACCAATGCGGAAAACCATGCGACAATCATACCAATTGCGAAAATGACGGCTGTCATTTATTGTTTATCCAATGTGATGACTGTAAAGCAGCGATGGAGAACTGCTGTTCTACGGAATGCCTTGACATTATTCATCTTCCTTTGGCAGATCAGGTGCGATTGAGAACCGGACAGCAGGTAGGAAACAAGGTTTTCAGAAAAGGAAAATCAGAGAACCTGAAATTTAAACATTCTGGTGATTTACCAAACACAGCTTTGGCTCCTGCAGAAAAAACTGTCGACATCCGTCAAAAAGTAAAAGTAAAAAAAGTACTTCTTGGCAAAGCGGAACATTTTTACGTAAAAGCAAGCGTTGCTCAGTTCACCATAGAAAACCATAAACTGAATAGCGGTGATAAAATCTTAATCTCTGGGCCAACAACCGGTAATCAGGAATTGGTGTTAAACAAAATTATCGTAAACGGAGCTGAAACTTCTACAGCTAAAATTGGCGATAAAGTTACTTTTGAAGTTCCTTTCAGAATCAGGCTATCGGATAAAATATATAAGATTATAGAATAGTTTATCATGACATCAACAAACAAAATTGAACTCATGGCTCCCGCAGGGAATTTTGAGTCATTACAAGCAGGACTTGACAACGGAGCTGATTCCGTTTATTTTGGTGTAGAGCAATTGAACATGCGCGCCCGTGCTACAGTAAATTTTACAATGGATGATTTACCTGAAATTGCCCGCCGCTGTGAAGCCAAAAACGTAAGAAGTTATTTGACACTGAACACCATTATTTACGACCACGATTTATCTGTCGTAAAAACATTATTGAATAAAGCCAAAGAAGCCAATATCACCGCAGTTATTGCTTCTGACCAAGCAGTCATTGCAATGGCAAGAGGAATCGGAATGGAAGTTCATATTTCGACCCAATTGAATATTACCAATATAGAAACTATACGATTCTATAGCCTTTTTGCCGATACGATGGTTTTGAGCCGTGAATTGAGTTTACGCCAGGTTAAAAAAATTACGGAACAAATTGAAAAAGAGCAAATCAAAGGGCCAAACGGTAAATTGGTGGAAATCGAAATTTTTGGTCACGGCGCTTTGTGCATGGCAGTTTCGGGAAAATGCTATTTGAGTTTGCATTCACATAACTCATCGGCAAATCGTGGTGCCTGCAAACAAAACTGCCGTAAAAAATATACAGTTATCGATCAGGAAACCGGTTTCGAAATCGAATTGGACAACGAATATATGATGTCTCCAAAAGATTTGTGCACACTTGATTTCTTGGATCAGGTGATGGATTCAGGAATACAGGTTTTAAAAATAGAAGGCAGAGGCCGTGCTCCTGAATATGTGGCAACAGTAATCAAAACCTATCGCGAAGCGATCGACAGTTATTACGAAGGTACTTTTACCAAAGAAAAAATTGCCGTTTGGATGGAAGCTTTGAACACCGTATACAACCGCGGTTTTTGGTCGGGTTATTATCTGGGTCAGGAATTGGGAGAATGGAGCGATGTTTCGGGATCGATGGCAACACAGAAAAAAGTGTATGTAGGGAAAGGGACTCACTTTTTCCCAAAAGCGGAAATCGGTCAATTCAAAATCGAAGCTTACGATATTAAAATCGGTGATAAAATCCTCGTTACTGGCCCAAGCACCGGAGCGCAGGAAATGATTATCGAAGAAATGTTTGTGAATGATAAAGCATCTGAAAAAGCCACAAAGGGAGACGATTGCACTTTCAAACTGCCTTTCCGAATCCGAATGTCTGACAAATTATATAAGATAGTCGAGGCATAATGGTTATTGTAACACTGCAGAGAGACAAATGCATAGGCTGTAATTATTGTGTAGAAATGGCACCTGTGCAATTCCAGATGTCTAAAAAAGACGGAAAATCGGTATTGATTAAAAGTGTAAACGCCAAAGGTTTTTTCACTCTAAAATCGGCTGATCATACGATAGCCGAAAGCTGTGAACTGGCGGCCAAAGCTTGTCCGGTGAAAATTATTACGGTTAAGGAAATTTAGATTCTTAATTTCATTTATACAAAAAAACCCATTGTGAATTTTATCGCAATGGGTTTCCTTTAATATAAATTTATGATTTTTTTGCCAATTGTACCCCTTGTAACATAAAACAAAAAAATACTATCTTTACCGATTAAACATTTTAAGAACTTAAATTGCGTTAATCGCAATACTACATATATCATTATGGCATGTACAAGTTGTTCAACTTCAGATGGTGGTGCACCAAAAGGTTGTAAAAATAATGGGACTTGCGGCACCGACAGCTGCAATAAATTAACGGTTTTTGACTGGCTTTCCAATATGAGTCTGCCTAATGGAGAAGCTCCTTTTGACTGTGTGGAAGTCCGTTTCAAAAATGGCCGTAAAGAATTTTACCGCAATAGCGAAAATTTAACATTGAGCATAGGAGATATTGTAGCGACTGTTGCATCACCTGGTCACGATATAGGAATTGTAACCCTTACAGGAGAATTGGTAAAAATTCAAATGAAGAAAAAAGGAACAAATCCTAACAGCAATGAAGTTGCTAAAATTTATCGCAAAGCTTCTCAAAAAGACATAGACATATGGACTGTAGCCCGAAACAAGGAAGAACCAATGAAAGTTCGTGCCCGTGAATTAGCCATTGCCCAAAAACTGGAAATGAAAATTTCGGACATCGAATTTCAAGGAGATGGATCCAAAGCTACTTTTTATTATACTGCCAATGACAGAGTCGATTTCAGGCTTTTAATCAAAGATTTTGCTAAGGAATTTGGCACCAGAGTAGAGATGAAACAGGTAGGTTTCCGTCAGGAAGCGGCACGTCTGGGCGGTATCGGTTCTTGTGGACGAGAATTATGCTGTTCCACTTGGCTAACCGATTTTAGAAGTGTAAACACATCGGCTGCACGTTATCAGCAATTGTCATTGAATCCTCAAAAACTGGCAGGTCAATGTGGTAAATTAAAGTGCTGCCTGAATTATGAGCTGGACACCTACATGGACGCCTTAAAACACTTTCCTGAATTTGAAACCAAATTAGTTACCGAAAAAGGTGATGCCGTTTGCCAAAAACAGGATATTTTTAAAGGATTGATGTGGTTTGCCTACACTAATAATTTTGCCAATTGGCATGTTTTAAAAATCGAACAGGTCAAAGAAATTATTGCTGAAAATAAATTAAAAAATAAAGTTTCATCGCTGGAAGACTATGCGATAGAAGTTGTTGCCGAACCAGAACAAAATTTCAACAATGCAATGGGCCAGGAAAGCTTAACACGTTTTGATCAGCCAAAAAGAAAGAAAAAACCAAACAAAAAACCAAGACCTGCTGGTGAAAAGGCCATTGTACCAAACAATCCAAATAAACAGCCTGCCATTCAAAAAAACACAGGTCAAAATACTCCAAATGCAAATAATGCCAGCAAAGAAGTTCCGGCCAAAGAAAACCCGAACCCAAATGGCAGCCGAAACCGCAATAAAAATAAAAACCGTAATAAAAACAACAACAATCGTCCGCCTTCTGCAGAAAATAAAACAGCAGAGCCTAGAAAACCAATAATTATTAAGAAAAATGAGAATAAAGAATAGTCTTTTATTATTTTTTGCAACAATACTCCTTTTTTCATGTGATAAAAAAAGAGTTTTTGATGAGTACAAATCAGTAGGCAGTGCTTGGAACAAAGACAGTATAGTTACTTTTGACCTGCCTGTTTTAGACTCAGCCAAAAGATACAATTTATTTGTTAATATAAGAGACAATAACAATTACAAATACAGCAACCTCTTCCTGATCGTTTCATTGGAAAGTCCAAATGGCTATACCAAAGTAGACACCTTAGAATACCAGATGGCGGCACCTGATGGTACATTATTAGGAGACGGTTTTACAGATTTAAAAGAAAGCAAGCTCTATTACAAAGAAAATGTCCGCTTTAGAGGAAAATACAAAGTACATATTAAGCAGGCGGTGAGAGAAAACGGAAAAGTGCCGGGCGTTACTTTTTTAGACGGAATTACCGAAGTTGGTTTTAGAATAGAAAATAAAGAATAGAACACGATTATGGCTATCAAAAAAAACAACCCTCAGACAAAAAACATCAACAAAGATGTAAAATATTATGCCAGAAAATTTTGGAAAGTTTTCTTCTACGGGCTGGGAATTATTGCTTTATTCTTCCTCTTTGCCTCATGGGGCCTTTTTGGATCCATGCCTTCATTTGAAGATTTAGAAAATCCAGATTCAAATTTAGCTACCGAAGTAATTTCTTCTGATGGAGTTATTCTCGGTAAATATTTTAAGCAAAACCGTTCTCAATTAAAATATTCAGACTTGCCAAAAAATCTGGTTCAGGCACTAATAGCAACCGAAGATGCCCGTTTTTATGAACATTCTGGCATTGATGGGCGAGGAACATTAAGAGCTATTGCCAGTTTAGGAACAAGTGGCGGAGCAAGTACTTTGACACAGCAGTTAGCCAAACAGTTATTTCATGGTGAAGGATCTAAATTTCTTCCTTTCCGTATTGTACAAAAAATGAAAGAATGGATTATTGCCATTCGGCTGGAAAGACAATATACCAAAAACGAAATCATTGCTATGTATTGCAATGTGTATGATTTTGGTAATTATTCCGTTGGCGTTAGTTCAGCTGCACAAACCTATTTTTCCAAAGCACCGAAAGATCTTACTATAGATGAATCGGCAATATTGGTTGGAATGTTCAAAAATTCAGGTTTATACAATCCAGTCAAAAATCCAGTTGGAGTTAAGAACCGAAGAAATGTAGTGCTCCACCAGATGGAAAAAGCAAATATCATTACCAAAGATCAAAAAGAACATCTACAAAGCCTTCCAATTACACTTCATTTCAAACTGGAAAGCCACAGAGAAGGAACTGCAACTTATTTTAGAGAATACCTTCGCGAATACATGAAAAAATGGGTAGAAGAAAATAAAAAACCTGATGGGTCAGACTACGATATTTATAAAGATGGCCTGAAAATCTATACTACCATTGATTCAAGAATGCAGGCTTATGCCGAAGAAGCAGTTTCGGCACACATGGCCAATATGCAGGAAGAGTTTTTTATTCAGAATAAAGAAAACAAAAATGCTCCTTTTGTCAATATCTCTGAAGCAGAAACTGATCGTATCATCAATCAAGCCATGAAATCATCTCACAGGTGGGCTGTTCTAAAAGATCAGGATAAAAGTGACGATGAAATCATCAAAACCTTTAACGAAAAAACCAAAATGACGGTTTTCACCTGGAAAGGAGAAAGAGATACGATAATGACACCAATGGATTCTATCCGTTATTACAAACATTTTTTACAGGCTGGAGTAATGTCCATGGAACCGCAAACTGGCAACATTAAAGTCTGGGTTGGTGGAATTAATTACAAATATTTTCAATACGATCACGTAGGACAGGGAGCCAGACAAGTAGGTTCTACATTCAAGCCTTTTGTATATGCGACAGCTATTGAGCAATTAAACATGTCCCCTTGTGATTCTATTCTTGACGGTCCATTTATGATTCGAAAAGGGCGTCACCATGTAACCGAAGACTGGGAACCAAGAAATTCTGATAACAATTATCGCGGAATGGTAACACTAAAACAGGCATTGGCATACTCGATAAATACAGTTTCGGCTAAACTAATTGATAAAGTCAGCCCCGAAGCCGTAATAGATCTGACTCACAAACTAGGCGTAAAATCAGAAATCGTTACACAGCCCTCGATCGCCTTGGGAGCTGTTGAAATCACTGTCGAAGACATGGTAGCAGCTTTCAGCACATTTGCCAATCAAGGAGTTTATACCAAACCTCAATTCTTAACCAAAATCGAAAACAAAAGCGGTGAAGTAATTTACGAACCAATCCCTGAATCCCATGATGTACTGAATAAAGACATTGCATTTGCCATTATTAAATTACTGGAAGGTGTAACCGAAAGCGGTTCTGGTGCAAGATTACGTACTCAAGGAGGAGGAAATGGAGATAAGCGCTGGACAGGTTATCCATATATGTTCAAGAATCCAATTGCTGGAAAAACAGGAACTTCACAAAACCAATCCGATGGCTGGTTTATGGGTATGGTACCAAACCTTGTAACCGGAGTATGGGTAGGCTGCGAAGACCGTTCGGCACATTTCAAGAGCCTTACTTACGGGCAGGGAGCTGCTATGGCATTGCCTATCTGGGGCTATTTTATGAACAAATGCTATAAGGACGAAAACCTCAAGGTTTCCAAAGAATCTTTCGAGAGACCTTCCAATTTATCCATTAAAGTCGATTGTTACACTCCAAGACCAGCGGTAGTAAAAGATTCTACTGCCACACCAGAACAAGATACCGAGGAGTTTTCATTATAAAAAAAAGATCCGCCTAAATATTTAGGATGTGTCAACACTAGAACAAGGAGCCAGATTTAGCATAGCTATCCGGCTCCTTTTTCTATTGCAGTCGGGCTATCCGCACTGCCTCGGCAGCCTGTTTCAATGAAATTCACTGGACTCCAATCAAAATAATTAAAGAATGAAGTAATCCTCCACGCAAAAAAAAGCAGAAATCAAAGAATAGAAAGCGAAACAAACATGATTATTTTACTACATTTGATTCCTAAAATCATTTTTACAAATTAATTACGAAATCGATATAGTAATAAAATTATCATGATTAACAAAAAAGTAAATAGTGTTCAGGAAGCACTGCAGGGAATCGAAAACGGAATGACCCTGATGCTCGGCGGCTTTGGACTTTGCGGGATCCCCGAAAACTCCATTGCAGAATTGGTTCAAAAGGGAACCGCAAACCTGACTTGCATTTCTAATAATGCGGGAGTCGATGATTTTGGACTTGGACTGCTTCTGCAAAAAAAACAAATCAAAAAAATGATTTCATCTTACGTAGGCGAAAATGCCGAATTCGAACGCCAAATGCTTTCGGGCGAACTCGAAGTAGACCTGATTCCGCAAGGAACTTTGGCCGAAAGATGCCGTGCGGCTCAAGCCGGAATTCCAGCTTTTTTTACTCCAGCTGGCTACGGAACTGAAGTAGCCGAAGGAAAAGAAGTTCGTGAATTCAACGGTAAAATGCACATTATGGAAGAAGCTTTCAAAGCCGATTTTTCTATTGTCAAAGCATGGAAAGGTGATGCTGCTGGAAATTTAATTTTCAAAGGAACTGCAAGAAACTTTAATGCTTGCATGGCTGGAGCCGGAAAAATCACAATCGCTGAGGTCGAAGAATTGGTTCCGGCTGGAACTTTAGATCCAAATCAGATTCATATTCCAGGAATTATGGTACAGCGTATCTTCCAAGGAGAAAAATTTGAAAAAAGAATTGAACAGCGCACAACGAGAAAAAGAGAATAGATTGTAGACTGCAGAACATAATAACACAGACAATCCTGAATTTTTTGATCTTAAACAGAAAACACATGGCATTAGATAAAATAGGAATCGCAAAGCGAATTGCAAAAGAAGTAAAAGACCGTTATTTTGTAAATCTCGGAATCGGAATCCCGACTTTAGTGGCGAATTATGTTCGTGAAGATATAGCGGTTGAATTTCAGAGCGAAAATGGTGTTCTCGGAATGGGACCTTTTCCTTTTGAAGGAGAAGAAGATGCTGATATTATTAATGCAGGAAAACAAACCATTACAACGCTTCCGGGAGCCAGTTTTTTTGATTCGGCTTTTAGTTTCGGAATGATCCGCAGCCAGAAAGTTGATTTGACTATTCTGGGCGCTATGGAAGTTTCGGAAAACGGCGATATCGCTAATTGGAAAATCCCTGGAAAAATGGTTAAAGGAATGGGCGGAGCAATGGACTTAGTTGCTTCGGCAGAGAATATTATTGTAGCAATGATGCATGTCAACAAAGCAGGCGAATCCAAAATACTGAAAAAATGCACCTTGCCGCTCACTGGTGTGGGCTGTGTGAAAAAAGTCGTTACTGAATTGGCCGTTCTCGAAATAACGCCAAAAGGCTTTAAACTGCTGGAACGCGCACCAGGAGTTACTGTAGAACATATTATTGCATCTACCGAAGCTTCGTTGATTATAGATGGCGAAATTCCAGAAATGGCAATAAGCTGACAAAATGCTTTTTGATTAAATTTTTAACAGGAATGAGATTTTAACAAAAAAAATAAAATCACATATCCACTTAATCATTATACAATTGACACATTTCATTAACATATAATTTGTAATATTTTTAATTTTTTAATTACATTTGTTACAAACAAACAAACAAGATAAATTATGAAAAATTTGAGATTATTATTAATTGCATTTCTCTTCTCAGCCGGTATGATGGCTCAAGACAGAGGATCTGTAGTAGGTAACATTTATGGCAGTTACACGTTTGCAAACAACGTAGATTTTGATTATGGCCAGCTTGAAATTGGCGATGGTCTTACTTATGGTGCAGGATTTGAATTTTTTCCTCAAAAATCATCATCAATAGAGCTTAAATATTTAAGACTTGACACCTCTATGGATATTGATGTACCTAACGGTATTGTTGGATATCCTGATAAAAACGGTGACGGAGCTTTCAATTACATCTTGATTGGAGGTAATCATTACTTTGACAATGGAAACAATGCCGTTCCTTATTTA
The DNA here is from genome assembly GCF_040049115.1 of Flavobacterium aestuarii. Classification (NCBI taxonomy): domain Bacteria; kingdom Pseudomonadati; phylum Bacteroidota; class Flavobacteriia; order Flavobacteriales; family Flavobacteriaceae; genus Flavobacterium; species Flavobacterium aestuarii. The sequence goes on along the minus strand of NZ_JBDLZZ010000015.1, from coordinate 43,321 downwards.
GGAGGAGGACTTGGTATGGCAATTACTGAAGGCCCTTATGGAGGAAGTGATACTAACTTTGCATGGGAACTGAAAGGTGGTGTAAAAATCAAAACTGCTTCCATTGTTTCTATCAGTTTACAAGCTAATCTTATATCCACTTGGGCAGCAGCCGGTACTGATACTTACTGGGGATACTGGGGACCTGTTGCAGTACAGGATTACGCAGTTTCTTATCAGTTTGGATTAGGAGCTGTTTTTGGTTTCAACTTTCATTAATTGATAAAAAATATTCAAACAAAAAAGCAGTTCGATTGAACTGCTTTTTTGTTTGTAACACTTTCAGGCATAAATTGATTTCAGAAATCCAATTGGTTCATTCATATGTGCAACACACTTTTAAATATTTGTATTTATTTTGAATTTACATCGATTTCGTTAGTAATTTCATATTTTTTTTAGAATTTTGAAATTTAATACTTATTTAAAAGTTATATCTTTGTTATTCTTTCAAAAAACAATTAAAAAAAAGAACCATGAAGACTTTGAATAACTTTGATTTTAATAATAAAAAGGCAATAATAAGAGTAGATTTTAATGTTCCTTTAGACGAAAATTTTAATGTAACAGATGCTACACGTATCGAAGCTGCCAAACCAACTATAGACCAAATTTTATCAAATGGCGGGAGCGTAATTTTGATGTCACACTTAGGGAGACCAAAAGGAGCACAAGACAAATATTCTTTGAAACATATCCTGAAATCGGCTTCAGAAATTTTGGGAGTACCTGTACAATTCGTGTCTAATTGTGTTGGAGCTGAAGCACAGGAAGCCGCTAAAAACCTGAAACCTGGACAAGTATTATTATTAGAAAATTTGCGGTTTCATGACGAAGAAGAGGCTGGAGATGTAGCTTTTGCTAAAGAATTAGCATCACTTGGTGATATTTATGTAAATGATGCCTTTGGTACTGCCCACAGAGCACACGCTTCGACAACAATTATCGCTCAATTTTTTCCAGAAAATAAATGCTTCGGAACTTTATTAGCCAAAGAAATTGATAGCTTGAACAAAGTTTTAAAAAACAGCGAAAAACCAGTAACAGCTGTACTTGGAGGATCTAAAGTTTCGTCAAAAATCACTGTGATCGAAAATATTCTTGACAAAGTAGACCATATGATTATTGGTGGGGGTATGACTTATACTTTTGTAAAAGCATTAGGCGGAAAAGTAGGTGATTCCATTTGCGAAGATGACAAACAGGAATTGGCACTTGATATTTTAAAATTAGCGAAAGAAAAAGGAGTTCAGATTCATATTCCTGTTGATGTAGTTGCTGCAAACGATTTTTCGAATACTGCCGATACTCAGATTGTTGATGTAAATGAAATTCCTGATGGATGGCAAGGTCTTGATGCAGGTCCAAAATCATTAGCTAATTTTGAAAAAGTTATTTTAGAGTCTAAAACTATTCTTTGGAACGGTCCTCTGGGTGTTTTTGAAATGGAAACATTTGCAAAAGGAACTATTGCATTAGGAAATTATATTGCCGCTTCTACTGAAAATGGTGCTTTCTCACTTGTAGGCGGAGGAGATTCTGTTGCAGCAGTAAAACAATTTGGTTTCGAAGACAAAATGAGTTATGTTTCTACTGGTGGTGGTGCTATGCTAGAAATGCTTGAAGGCAGAACTTTACCAGGAATTGCTGCTATTTTAGACTAAAATTCTACAAGTAATTCATTTTCGTTTTTTAGAATTTTAAAAAACCAGATGATTATAAATATAAAACCTTAAGCTGTGCCCTTGCAGCTTAAGGTTTTCTTTTTTGTACAATACAGGAATTTTTAAGGCTTATTTTTTTAAATTATGTCAAAATCGGTTTTTGTCGTATTCTGCTTTCTTTTTTAAGATTGTAAAAATTCTTTTAAAATAAAAAAATGCATTTTTTGAAGTTTTTTCCTCACAATAATCTAAAAATTAGGTTAAATGTCGATTTTATTTGTATATTTAACAACATTTATGATTTATTTCACAAAATACATTCTATGTTTGCATAAACATCATTTGTAATAACTTGAATAATAGCAAATTAAATAACTGTTATGACAATAAAAAATACCACACTTTCGTTTTTTTTAATGCTTGCTTCTTTTTCTTTTTCTCAGAATACTGAAAAAACTCTAAATGCAGAAAGTATTCAAAAGCCAGTTACCTTTTTAGATTCTATTAAAAGTTCTTTTGTAAAATATGATCGTACTGTAAAAACTGATAGTTTATGGATGAATCAGATAGGGACATCCTTAGATATATATAATGATTTAGCTGCTGAAATTAATACTGTAAATACGGATAAGGATATTGATAAAGAGCTGCCTACCGAACTGCTGAAAGAAAGGCTTGCTTCGATGGATGCTAAATCACCTTTTAAAATTGAGTACAATCAAGGCTTAGAAAATCTAATTAAATCTTTCCTTAAGAACAGAAAAAAAGCTTTCGCTAACCAGATGGCAGTTGCCGAATATTATTTCCCCATTTTTGAAGAAGCGCTGGCAAGACAAAATATTCCTTTAGAAATTAAATATTTAGCTGTTGTAGAATCGGCATTAAATCCAAAAGCCGTGTCCCGAGTTGGCGCAACAGGATTGTGGCAATTCATGTATAACACTGGGAAACAATACAGTTTAAATATCGATTCCTATGTTGATGAACGCTCAGACCCTCTAAAAGCATCAGCCGCTGCCGCACAATATATGACCAATATGTTTACAATTTTTAATGATTGGAACTTGGTTCTGGCATCTTATAACTCAGGGCCAGGAAATGTAAATAAAGCCATTCGGCGTTCTGGCGGCCAGCAAAACTTTTGGGATATCAAAAAGCATCTGCCTTTAGAAACTCAAGGGTATGTCCCAGCTTTCTTGGCAACTATGTACATCTATGAATATCACAAAGAGCATGGCATAGTTCCTAAAAAAGCTTTGGTCAGACACTTTGCAACTGATACAGTAATGGTTAAAAAAGAAATGTCTTTTGCGCAGATTTCCAACTTATTAGACATTCCAGTTGAGCAATTGGAAGCTCTAAATCCATCTTATAAACGCAATGTTATTCCTAGTTATACTGGAAAAAATCATTACTTGACACTTCCTTCGTGCAAAGTTGCCGTTTTTACTTCCAATGAAGATAAAATTTATGCTTACGTACAATACGAAATGGACAAAAAAGAAAAAAGCAATCAGTATAAAAAAACAGCTTTCATAAAAGATTCTACCGCTTTAGCATCCACTGCTAAAATAAAATATTACAAAGTCAAGCGTGGTGATAATTTAAGCGAAATAGCCAAGAACAACAATGTATCCGTTTCTGATTTGAAAAAATGGAATTATATTAAAGGAAATGCGGTCGCTTCGGGAAAATCATTAAAAATTATTATTGATAAAGATAGCAGCACTAACACAGCTTTAGCATTGGCACAGGATAAAACCAAAGCTGTTATTGTAAAAGACAACACTAGTGTTGCAACAACAGAGTCTAAAAACACTGTTGATAAAACGGATACATTAGCAGCAAACTCCACTGCTTTTTATGTAGTTCAAAAAGGTGACAACCTCAACACTATTGCTAAAAAGCATAATACCACAGTTGCCGAAATTAAAGAATGGAATCATTTGACTTCTGCAAGCTTAAAATTGGGTACCTCCTTACAAGTAAGCAATATTCCTGCTGAAACAACTGAAGCAGTTGCAGTGACAGCTCCAGCAGTGCCTGAACTTACAGATATTAAATATGAAGTTCAAAAAGGAGATAACTTAGGAAACATTGCCAAAAAATTTGGTTCTTCTGTTACTGATTTAAAAAACTGGAACAACCTGCATTCTAACAACTTAGCAGTTGGAAACATTTTAACTGTAGCAAAAAATGAAATTGCTATTAATACCAATAATGCTACTGTAGATTCATTCAAAAAAAGAGATCTAAATACATCTAAAAATAATGATGTTAATTATTTAGTGCAAAAAGGGGATTCTTTATTCAGTATTTCCAAAAAATATCCTGGCGTTACGGTATCTGATTTAAAGAAATGGAACAACATTTCCGGTGATGATTTAAAACCTGGCATGGATCTAAAAATAAAAGGATAAGCACACTATAATAATCAACTCTTAATGCTTCAAAAGATTGCCATAGCTTTTGCATTTGTTATGTTCTTGAATTCTTGTGCTGTTCAGGAAAAATTTTCAAAAAATGATTGGTATGCTTTTACCAAAACGAGTAAACAAAGAATTAAATCTTCCGACGTATATGAGTTTACCGATGGAATGATTCGAATGCATGGCGACAACATCGGTTATTTGATGACCTATAAAAGCTATAAAAACTTTGAGTTGAGTCTGGAATTTAGATGGAACATCGAAGAAAAATACAATAAGAGCAAGGCAAAGAAAAATAGTGGTGTGATGTACAATATACCAACTGATTCCCCTGACAATATCTGGCCAAAAGGTATTCAATTTCAAATGAAGGAAAACACAACCGGAGACTTTATTTTCTTGGATAATATAACTGCGCTGGTAAACGGCAAATTAGTCGAAGCAGGGGCAAGTGTCACTTCTCCTAAATTTAGTGCCAATGAAAATCCTTACGGGGAATGGAATCAGGTTTTAATTCGCTCCTATAACGGAAAAATTACCCAATACCTGAACGGGAAATTGGTAAACGAATGTACCGAAGCTTCTTCAAGGGAAGGTAAAATTTCACTGAATTATGAAGGTTCTCCGATTGATTTCAGAAATATTCAGCTAAAAAACATTTCCAAGGAATAAAACCAAATTTTTCAAAAGGCTTTTTTTATTTTTGATGATCAATTGTCCATTCAATGAATAAAAACCTTTTTTTATATCTTTCCTTTTTATCGATTTTGTTTTTTTCATGCAAAAAGCAAGACGACGATATGCCAAGAAAATCGACTGGCAAGATCAATTCTATCTCTGTAGTAATTGATGATCAGCTTTGGAATGGCATTATTGGCGACAGCATTCGAAATAAATTTGCAAATCCTGTTGAAGGCCTGTCCAAGGAAGAGCCTCAGTTTGATATCAACCAATATCCAATTAACGTAATGGAGGGTTTTGTTACCAAAAGCAGGTCGATAATTGTTGTTAAGCAGGGAATGGAGAATAATTTCACCATCAAGAAAAATCAATACGCCAATCCGCAGATTGTTATCCATATCACTGGTAAAAGTAATTTGGACTTATTGGATATTATTGAAAGGAAAACACCTCAAATTATTAAAATTATTCAAGAAGAAGAGATTAAGGCACATCAGCTTCTGCTGAAAGATTCCTTAACCGATTCAAATGCAATTCAAAAACAATTTAAGCTCAGCTTAAAAATCCCCAAAAACTATGCGTATGCCTTAAAGAATGAGAGTTTTGTTTGGCTTTTAAAAGAATGTCCGAGTGGAAGTTCAAGTTTGCTGATTACTCAATTGCCCATTAATATCATTAAATCGGAAGATAATGTACTTGAAAAAGTTATAAAAATTCACGATTCCATAGGCGCTTTGTACATAAGAGGCAAGGAACTTGTTTCCAATCAGTATATTGACAAGTCGTATCCGCTTTATTTGTCGAACATCACTATTGATGGCAAATCGGCCTACGAAACCAAAGGCACATGGCGATTGAAAGACAGTTTCATGTTTGGGGCCTTTGTAAATTACCTTATTGTAGATCCAAAAAATAGCAGAATTATTTATCTTGAAGGATTTTGTTACATACCTTCAAGAAAACAACGTGATTACATGCATGAATTGGAATCGATTATTAAAGGCATTAAAATAAATTGATTTTTACTTTCACATAGATACTCAAAGAAAATACCAAAGGCATTTAAAAGTTAAAATTAGCCAATCTACTAATTTGTGCCTCTCAGTGTAAACCTTTGTGTTCCTTTGCAAAATAGCTTTTCAATCCCATAACCCATAATTTGTGAAAATTTGCGTAATTTGTGGTTGATTTTTTCAACTTAAGAATATTTAAAAAATATAAATATCTCACTCCATGTCCATAAAATGGAAAATAAAGCCTTTTGAGGCATTAACTGTAACCGAATTATATGATATGCTCCAATTGCGAAGCAGGGTCTTTGTAGTGGAGCAAAATTGCGTTTATTTGGATATTGACGGCAAAGACAAACTCGCTCTGCATCTTTTTGGAATTTATGACGATAAAATTGTCGCACACGCAAGACTTTTCAAGGCTGGAATTACTTTTGATAACGCATCCATCGGAAGAGTGGTGGTAGATCCGGATTACAGAGATAGGAAATGGGGACACGATTTGATGCAGAATGCAATTGCTGGTATACTGGAACACTTTGGCGAAAGCCAAATAACCATTGGCGCACAATTGTATCTCAAGAAATTCTATGAAAATCAAGGTTTTGTGCAGTCAAGTGAAATGTATCTCGAAGATGATATTCCGCATATCGAAATGATTAAGAATTAAGGTTGCAGATTTATTAATCACAGATTATTAATTAGCACTAATCAATTTACTTCGTCAATTCGCTTCGCTCGTGTGTGAAAATTTGTGGTTAAAAGAGTTGTAGAATTAAAAGTAAATATACTATAGTACATAGTTGGCGGTAATTTTGCTTCAGGAGTATAACAGAACATTAGCATTTAGAAAATGAAAAAAATAGTTTTGATATTTATTGTAATGCTTTTGCAAAGTTGCAATGGTAAGATTGAAAATAGTTTTTATAAAGTTGCTAATAGTTATTCGTTTAATTCTACAATTTCGAACTCAAATAAAATAATAATTAGACCAAAAAAGCTTAATCAAACTGAAATAAACAGAAATGACTCTTGCTTCGAAAATAAAGAGATTTATAAAACTGAAAAATTAGAAGGAATTAAAAGGTTTGAAGAATTATTTGAGAATTCAAATTATACAGATTATTGTTGCTGTCCAGAAACTAATTATTGTATTGATTTCTATAAAGACTCAAAAAAAATAGACTCATTTTTTGCTGACACATTAGAATTCAAAAATAAAATACGCATTTTTGAAAGTGGTTTCCAATATTCCTTTATAATTGAAAAAGAGAAATGGAAAACGTTTTTAAATGAAATCAAGGTTGCTAAATAAAAACTACCGACAACACTTGCTGCAAGAGATGGGCATTTGGTTTAATTTGAAAATGGTCTTGTACTTGGGAAGTATAGGCAAATCCGAAAGATTATGCATTTTTAATCCCAAACCTCTTGTAGCAAGGGAACTTTTTAACCTAAATCTGAGACCAATAAAACAATTTTAATTTTATCTCACAACGATGACTTTCGACTTAATACCAATTGACGATACAATACTAATGACCTTGCCCGAGAGGCAGTACAAATTTGTATTGATTTTTTGTAAGTCGGGGGAAATAAAGATTGACATCGACAATCAGCTTTATGAAATTACTGGCGGTCATTTTTTGACCATTACGCCCAAACAATATTATCAGTTTATAGAAATCAATAATTGTGTAGGCAGTATTTTGGAGTTTACGTATGACTTCTTCTGCAAGGATGAAAAATCCGTTGAACTCATTTACCACAACGGTTTGTACTGTCATTTCGGATTAAACGAACTCATTCGGATTCCGAATGAAAACAGTTTAAGCAGGATTTCGGATTATTACGATTCATTGAAAGGTGAATTGGAAAACAAACCCTTTGAATACGAAACCAGCCTGCATTCTATCCTGAAATTATTGATTATCGAAGTAAGCAGATGCAAAATAGCGCAACAGCAAAGACCGCTTTACAAACCCGATGCCTTATTTTTGCAGTTTTTAAACTTGATAAGAGACAACTTCGAAAAACGCCTCACCGTCAAAGAATATGCTCAACTGTTACTGATTTCCGAGCAAAAGCTGAATGAACTTACCAAGAAAAACACCAACGAAACTACGCAACAGCTCATCAATGACTTGATTATTCTGGAAGCCAAGCGATTATTCAACTACGAAAACCTGAACGTAAAACAAGTCGCTTACAAATTAGGTTTTGATGACAGTCATTATTTTTCGAGGTTTTTCAAAAAACAAACAGACACTCGTGCTAAAGACCATTTGCGTTCCCTTTTGACCGAATAGCAAAGTCCACCATTTTTAAAGTTTTGTCCATTTTTTGGCGAAAGCCATCCTCATAGTTTTGTATTGTAATTTAAACAAAAGAAAAATGCAAACACAAAGAATTGACATCAACACGGTGACGCCAAGTGCTTACAAATCCCTTATTCAGCTGGACAAATACGTGAGCGAAACGAATTTGCCAAAAACATTATATCATCTAATCAAAGTACGAGCTTCACTAATCAATGGCTGTGCGTTATGTATACAGTCACACAGCAATGATGCGCTGGCGGGTGGCGAAAGTTCCAAACGATTGCTGGCCTTGAATGCTTGGGCAGATTCGCCTTATTTCACTAAAGAAGAAAGAGCCGTTCTAGCCTTGACCGATGAAACTACCTTGATTTCACATAACGGAGTTTCAAACGAAACTTTCGATAAGGCAATTGAGGTTTTGGGCGAAGAAAAAGTTTCACATGCAATTATGGCTATTGCCTGTATTAACGCTTGGAACCGAATAGGCAGAGCCACATTATTAATTCCGGAATAATAAAATGATCGAAATCAAGACTGCAATTACAGACCAAGATATAGCTTCCTGCTGGGAGGCTATGTCTATTTTACGCCCTATGCTGAAAGAAAGCGAGTTTGTCCAGCAAATCAGCGAAATGCAAAAGGAAGGATACACACTTCTTTACCTTGTCGATAATGACAAAACCGTGGCCGTAGTGGGCTACCGCTTTTGGACGATGCTCTATTGCGGTAAAATGCTGTACATAGACGATCTTTCAACTGTCGAAAATAGCAGAGGCAAAGGATATGCATCTGCCCTGCTGGACCATATTTATGATATCGCCAGAGAGCAAAAATGCGAATCGGTACAATTGGACAGCGGACACGTGAGAACAGTGGCACACAAATTTTATTTCAAGGAAAATTTTACCATCAATGCTTTTCACTTTAATAAACAGCTATGAAATCGCCATTAAAAACCTGTTTGTTGAAGACAAACACCAATCTTTAAAGCGATACCATATATGACCTTTAACAAATAAATTTTACATATATGAAACAAGAAAAAACAATCGAATGGTTTTTGAGAATTTCGTTAAGTATCGGATTTTTATCGGCAGTCGCAGACCGTTTTGGCTTCTGGAATAAGGAATTATCAGCTTGGGGCAATTGGGAAGCTTTTGCAAAATATACCAATGCGCTATTACCTTTTTTGACGTACAATCTAGCTTCCATAATTGGCGGAATAGCAACTTTTCTGGAAATCGCTTTTGCAATTGCGTTGTTAACGACTTTCAAAAGCCAGCTAATAGCGAAATGCAGTGGCTTTTTATTGCTCGGATTTGCCTTATCCATGGCATTCGCCATAAATTGCAAAGCCTCGCTGGATTATTCCGTTTTCACGGCTTCGGCGGGAGCATTTGCGTTAAGTGTTCTTATAAAAAATAACTCCGAAAATAACATTGCATAATTTTTTAGGAGCAGAAAAATGGATGTTTTTGGATAAATAGAACCTGTTCCCGTTTCACAAGAGCGACAGCAGACTGACGAAATAATCTTGTGGATTGAACCCAGTCCACAAAAGTTTCATCGCATTCATAGCTAGCAGGAAAGATTTGGATTTTTTGCTATTAACTGAACCCGATTAATAATATATTTTGCTCCTATGGAGCTTAGATAACACAACCATTGTTTTCTATAAAATATTATACTCCTGCGGAGCTTGAATATTGTCAAAGGCAAACTGAGGCAATCCTCAGAGTGGCAAAATGTTTATAGAAATCAATAATCATTTAAGGTTTCTATAGCTCCATTAGAACAAAATGTTTTAATGCCAATTAATAATCAAGTTCAGGTTATTTACACTTCAGATGATATTTGAATTAAAAAACAAAAGCTTTACATAATGCAAAGCTTTATAATTATAAGTACTAAAAGTAATTAATCGAAATTATGACTTTTGGTTTTTCTTGATAAATTTGGCAACATCAACCATAGGAGCATTCCAGATTTCCTTTTCATGCAACTTCATAAACTGCAGTAATTCTTTATGAGCTTTAGCCGAAACATTAATAGCATGTTCCCCGCCAACACCATGAAATAAAAACACCAGCAAAGTATGAGATTCAATTGCTTTTTTAACCAGATCAATCATGTATTCGCCTGAATGACCGTCAATATAAAAACAATTAATATCATTTAAATCAACCTCTTTAATATGCTGGAAATTTTGCTGCACCCCTCGTGCTGCAACAAAATCATTTTTTAAATCATCATAAAAATTTACCGAACCTATTTTAGTATCTCCGCATGGAAAGGCAAAAGTACGTTCTGTTTTACCATCAATAGCCTGCAAAAGAGTGTTGGTTACCCTGATTTCGTTTACAGCTCTTGATACTGTGTACTTATCCAGAGCTTTATCAGGTCCAACCCAAGATCTCCCTGGAAATGTAGCATCACAGGGATGCATTAAGGAATGATTGCCCAGTTCATGACCTTTCTTTGCTGCTGTTCTCCACTCTGGTATTCTTTTACTCACCGCTGGTGATTCCCCTATCAAGTAAAATGTCCCTTTAAGACCCAATGAATCTAGAGCCGGAATCACTATATCAAGATTTACATTGAGCGCATCATCATAAGTGAGTACAACGGCACACTTTTTATTATTCCATAATTCTGTCTGCTGCGACTGTACCTGCTGCCCTAATATCAAAAACAATAAGATAATAATGCGCTGTGTTTTCATGGATTTATTAATTAACTGAAATTAGCTTAACGTCAAAAATCAAAACAGATCCGCCCGGGATTGTATTGTATTTATAACTTCCATATCCTAAAGACGAAGGAATTAAAAGTTTACCGCTTCCGCCTTCCTTAAAATAGGGAATTCCTTCAGTCCAGCCTTTTATTACCTGTTGTAAACTTAACGAAATGCCGGCATCTTTGCTTTGATCAAAAACAGTTTTATTTGTAAAATAGCCTTTGTAAGCTACAGTTACATTTGAAGTTCCTGTTGGCTGTTTGCCTGTTCCTGGCTCATCAATTACATAATACAGTCCAGAAGCTGTTTTTACAGCATTCAGGTTATTATCAGCAATGTATTTTACAATTTCTGCATCATTAGTAGCGCTGAATTCAACGGCAAGCAGTTTAATTTCAAAAATCAATACAGAACCAGCCGGAGCACCTTTATAATCATCACTGCCATACGCCAAATGAGCTGGAATCAGCAGTATACCGCTGCCTCCTTCCTTAAAGAAAGGAATTCCCTCAAGCCAGCCTTTTATAACTTGTTGCAAATTAAAAGTAACTCCAGCATCAGTACTTTGATCTAAAGCTTTTTTGTTGGTATAATAACCTTTGTAGGACACTGTCACATTTGAAGCCGCTGTGGGCTGTTTTCCTGTGCCTGCTTCATTTATTACATAATATAAGCCAGAACTTGTTCTTTTTGCATCTAAATGATTTTCTGCAACATAAGCTTGTATTTCAGCTTCATTCTGAGCACTATAATCTTTTTTTTCTTCGGGATCATTGTTGCAGGACAAGAAGAAAACCGCTAAAATGGCAAATAATGAATATTTCATATCTAGATTTTAAATTTTATTATTAGTGATTTTATTTAAAATAGTTTCAAATTGAGCAGAGATTTAAAACTAAAAAAAGCTACAGTTTCATAGTTTCTGCAGCTTGTGTGTTTTTTTCAGTATTAGTTAACCGAGTTCAGTTTAATATCAAAAATCAGTACTGATCCTCCTGGAATTGGACCTTGTGCCTCTGGGCCGTATCCTAAATCGGAAGGAATCAATAGAATTCCTTTACCGCCTTCCTTGAAATACTGAATTCCTTCGGTCCAGCCTGGAACTACATTTCGTAGAGGGAAAGAAATTCCTTTTTCATCACTTTGATCGAAAACTTGTTTATTAGTAAAATATCCTTTGTAAGCCACTGTAACTTCAGAGTCGGCTGTTGGCTGTTTTCCTGTTCCTTCTTCTTCAATTACATAATACAAACCCGATTCAGAACGTTTTGCATTTAAATGATTGTCTGCAATATATTTTTTAATTTCTGCTTCATTGTTAGAAACAGCATTAGTGGTAGTTTCTGGTGTTATAGTTTCTTCTTTTTTCTTATCATTACAAGACATAAAAAGAACAGCTGCGAGAGCTAAAATCGAATATTTCATAGTAGAATGTATGGGTTTTTGAAAAAAATTAAGCTAATAAACTAGTAACTAAAAATAAGATAAGTAAGCCGATGGCGATGTATTTTGTGTACTTTGACATTTTTTTAATATTTAATGATTTGTAAATTATTGTATATTTTTCAAAAGAATGAAAAATATATTAAAACTCCTAATCTTCTTTCGATTCTAAAGAAAAAAACAAATTTTATAAATAATTATGAAGTCTTTATCTGTTTATAAAATTGCATTTTTCACTTCCAAGATTTAAAAAAACCAGCTAGCGACAAAAATTGCCGTAATCACACAAATCACATCAACCAGAAGCATCGTTCCTAGAGCGTAACGGGTATTTTTGATATTCACAGATCCAAAATAAACAGCAATCACATAAAAAGTACTTTCGGCACTGCACTGAAAAATACTGCTTAACCTTCCCGTCATGGAATCTGCACCAAAAGTATTCATAGAATCGATCAAAAATCCTCTTGAACCGGCAGAACTGAATGGTCTAAGCAAAGCTACCGGCAGGGCATCGGTGATTTCTTTGCTCACGCCCATATTCGAAAAAGTAAAAGCAATCCAGTTGCTGATAATTTCAAATAATCCGCTGTTTCTAAACAGCGAAATCGCTACTAACATCCCCAAAACATAAGGAAAAATAGTAACTCCGGTTTTGATTCCATTATTCGCTCCCGATACAAAAGCTTCAAAAACGGTGGTTTTAGCTTCTGTGAATTTCTTCTCTTTTATAAATGAAAAGACCAAAGTAAAGGCAATAATCCCAACTAATATTAAAGCCGAAAGATTAGAGGTAAAGTAGTTTTTCCCTATTAAATCCAAGTGGTTTACATACATTAGCAAACCTACAATTGCAGCAATTAATCCCATTAGTACGACAACCAGAGAAGCACTTTTGAAATTAATTTTCTGTCTGATGCCAACGATTAGAAAAGCAGCGATCGTTCCGATAAACGAAGTGATAATGCAAGGCAGCATCACATCGGCTGGGTTTGTTGCATTTGCAGCAGCGCGGTAACCAATGATTGAAGTGGCAATCAGCGTTAGTCCCGAAGCGTGCAGGCACATAAACATAATCTGGGCATCACTCGCACGGTCTTTTTCGGTATTTATTTCCTGCAGGCTTTCCATCGCTTTTAATCCAAAAGGCGTTGCAGCCGAATCCAATCCAAGAAAATTAGCAGCAAAATTCAAAGTCATATAAGAAATAGATGGATGATCTTTTGGTATACTCGGAAACACTTTTACAAACACCGGACTCAATAATTTTGCCAGTTTTCCCGAAGCACCGGAAATAATTAAAAGCTCCATCAGTCCGCAGAAGAAGGCCAGATATGCAATAAGCGGCAGAATCAGATCAAGTAAAGTACTCTTACACGTTGGCAGTAAACCGTCTGATTTTTGAACACCGCTGAAGATTTTTACGGTTTTGTTTTTATAAACATAAGTAGTGTCCGCATTAAGCGTATCACGGTTGATAATCATCGTCTGATCCTCCGCTTTCTTGATGCTGTCTTTGATAAAAGCAGGAACCTGTTCAATATATTTTTCAGAAATAAGAACAGGATCGTCTTTTTTTCCGTTCAAAACATAATCTATGGTATACGTATTGGCAGTAAACAGACTGACAACAATAAAGACAATCGATGAAATAAAAATAACTAACCAGAATCTGCTCAATACCATAATTTATATTTTTTGTAAATGTAATAAATCAATTGTAATTGCAATATCGTTCATATTACCGAAAATTGCTATTTGCGCTAATCACAGATCCTTTCCATTTGTAAAGAAGACATTTAATACATATATTTGCAAGACTGACTATTCAGTCAAAATATTATATTTTACACAAATGATTGTAATTAAATAACTTATAAGTAAATTTTAGAAATAAGTTTAAAAATTATTATAAAAAATAAAACGTCACTCAATGCTGATTTTTGTTTCCAGATAATCTTCAAAAGGTTTAATCGCTTCAAAAAGAATTCTTTTTTTACTTTCATCAACAGCAGAAAAAAAACGTGTTTCAATTTTTACATGGTCTTTTTTGATGGTTCTTTTCCAGTCTCCAATGACTTTCCCATTTTCGAGAATAATAGGTTTAAAAATGCCATTGTTAGTAAATGCTTTTGACTGATGTTCTAATAGTATGGAAGCTTCCCGATTTTTATACGAAATCAAAATCTCATCAAAAGCGGGCAAAAAATGTACGCTTTCGCGAAAGTCACCCACATTCGGAATATTCGTTCCAAACCAATATTTCTGATTATTTATTTCTATCGAATTCAGTTCTGATTCGATTGAATTAATCGCCAATTTAGCCGAAGTCTGCGAAAAGCCTGACCACCACGAAAAATCAGGCAGAGTTGCCGGCCCATGGCTTTCAAAATACCGCTTTGCTAATTTGGCTAACGCCTCTTCTTTGGTCAAAGCTGATTTGGGTTTTGGAACCCGTTCTCCAAGCAGTGCATAGGTGATTTTTTTGCCTTTCATCCTGCCGTTACAAACCAAACCATCCAATTCTGCATTCATCATAATAATAACAGGAGATAAGTCACCCGAAGCCTTATGAATGTTAAGCTCCAGCATGATTTCATCCCGAGTTAGATGATTATTTCCAGCCAAAAGTTTTTCAATAGCCGAATTAACCTGATCCAGTTTCTTATCATCATAACCGTGCTGTCTGGCCATTGAAGCAAAAAGACGTTTAACCACTGGTCCTGAAATATCCAGCATCCAGTAAATATCATCAGCAGAAACAAAATGCCACGTCGGGCGAAGAATGTGTGTCCGTATAATTTTGCCGGAATTAACTGCTTCTTCAACTTCTTTTTCAGTCGCACTGCCTCGTGAACCGACAGCCCATTTTGCCATAGCATAATCCTGAGCCTGTACGGCGCCCAAATGACTTACAATTTCCTGAGGTGACTTATTGTTCGTCTCTAAAAGATTCTGCGAAGCAAGCCTATGATTTGCAATTTCGTGATGAGTCATTTGAAACAAAATTACACGTGAATAATCTCATCTTCAATTAGTAAATCTTCGCGTCTCAGTCTCAAAAAGATCTGTGCGACAGCAATTGTATCCTTTTCGCAGTAAGTGACTATTCGGTCAATGTCGTTTTCAACATAAAAAACATGCCCAACCTGACTGCCGTCGATATCACCTTTGGGAGAAGGAATTCCGAGCACTTTACACATTAATTTTAAAGACGTAAAATGTTTGTAATCTCCAAATTTCCACAATTCCAAAGTATCTAAATGCGGAATCTCCCAAGGTTTTTTACCAAATAAATTCAACTTGTCGGGAATGGGAATCTGATTGATGATCATTCGGCGTGCTAAGAACGGAATATCAAATTCTTTGGCATTATGACCGCACAAAATATGCTGTGGTCCGTTGAAATGATTATTCAGCAGATTATTGAAATCTTTCAATAGTTTCTCCTCATCGCCAAAGAAAGAAGTTACTCTGAAATTCCGAATATCGCCTTTAACTACAAAAAAACCAACGGAGATACAGATAATCTTTCCAAACTCAGCCCAGATTCCGGCACGATCGTAAAATTCTTCGGCAGTAAAATCGTCTTTTCGCTGGTATTGGGTTTTAAGTTCCCAAAGATTTTTCATTTCATCGTCCAATGAGCTGTAATCGGCTGTTTCTGGTACGGTTTCAATGTCAAGGAAAAGAATGTTGTTGAGGTTTATTTTTTCGATCATCTTAATTTATTTAAACACGAATTTCACGAATTAACACGAATGAATTACTGCGAAACAATTACACAAACTCTTAATGTTTTAATATTTATAAATCTATAAAATTAATTAGTGTTAATTCGTGAAATTTGTGTTTAATTTACTAAAAAAGACTTTGCTGAGTTGTTGGATTTTCGTGTTCCAAAAGCCATTTTTTCCGCCATAATCCGCCAGCATAACCAGTGAGTGAACCATCCGTTCCAATTACCCTGTGGCACGGAACAACAATCCAAAGCGGGTTTTTTCCATTGGCGGAAGCCACAGCACGAATCGCTTTTATATCACCTAATTTTTTTGATAAATTCATATAGCTTAAAGTTTTACCATAAGGTATTTCAAGTAATTCTTTCCATACTTTCTGCTGAAAACCGGTTCCTTTTGGATTCAGCTTAAAATCGAAGCTGGTTCTTTTTCCTTCGAAATAATCGGTAAGCTGGGAGACAGCATCTTGTAAAATTTCAGGAATCTCATTTGAAATTTCACCCTCATTCGAAACTGAAATAACTGAAATACCGTTTTCATCGCCTATAATCTCAGCGATTCCTAAAGGTGTTTTGATGTAAACTGTTTCCATGACTGCAAAATTGAACTGCAAATTACACAAACTTTATTTAAATACCTGACGACTTTATAAAATGTGTTTCTCCTTTTTCAAAAACTCAATGGCAGTCTGTGCTATCAGTGACTGACTTCCTTTTTGCGTAGCCAATAAAATATGAGTAAACAAAAACCTCTTTTTGATTTCTACGTATTCCAGTTCAGGATAATTATAATTTTTGACAATTGCAGTCGGAACAATCGAAATACCCAGACCATTCTTAACTAATTGGATAATTGACGAAATATTATTGGATTCATGCACTACTTTTGGTTCAAAACCATATTGAGCACAAATCTGCAACAAAACATTATAAAAATAAGGGGCATAATCTTTATTAAAAAACACAAAAGTCGCCTCTTTCAGCTTTTCAAGTTCCTCTTCAGTAGTAATACTGTATTTATTTCGGTTAAATACAATGGAAAAACTGTCCTTAAACCACAATTGAGAATCAATTTTTGATGAATACAGCGGAGCTCGAATGATTCCCAAGTCAATTTTACCATCTTCCAGAGCAGCAATCTGTTTAACCGTTGGTACTTCGTATAACCGGAAATTAACAAATGGATATTTTTCGGATAAAAACTGCAGCAGCTTGGAAATATCTCCTGAAAAAGTAGAACTCACATAGGCAATCCTAAACTCACCGCTTTGATTTTCGCTTATTTTTTTGGTTTTAATATTGATGCGTTCAATGTTTTTCAATACTTCGCGCATTTCTTTTTCATAGAATTTCCCTGCTTCGGTGAGAATGACCCTCTTGTTATTACGCTCAAAAAGCTGTGCACCAATTTCAGTTTCCAATTCTTTAATCTGGCGGCTCAACGGCGGCTGTGAAATAAATAATTTTTCGGCAGCTCGGACAAAACTGAGTTCTTCGGCTAGTTTCAGGAAATATTTGATGTGACGCAATTCCATATATACCTATTAAGTATTAATTATTGACAAAATAAGTATTTTTAAGTCATATATAAAAATAATAGGTTTGTAAAACAAAATAAAAACAATCATGGAAAAATCAACAGTAAACGAAATCAAAGAACGCTTTGACAATGATGTTGAACGTTTTGCAAATTTAGAAACAGGCCAAGTCGCTACGATGGATGCCCAAATATCATTGGAACTTTTGACCTCAGCTGCAAAAGCAATAAAGCCAAAAGCAGTAAATGTTTTGGATATTGGATGCGGAGCAGGCAATTATACTTTGAAAATGCTTTCGAAAGTACCCAATTTGAACTCTGTTTTGATTGATTTAAGCCAAAATATGCTGGACAAAGCCCATGAACGTGTTTCGGAAGCTACAACTGGAGAAATCGAAATGATACAAGGTGATATCCGCGATATAGAATTACCGAAAAATCATTTTGACATCATCTTGGCCGGAGCCGTTCTGCATCATTTAAGAGAAGACTCCGATTGGGAATTTGTTTTTCAGAAATTGTATGACAGTTTAACGGCTGGTGGCTGTTTAATGATTTCGGATTTGTTAGTTCAGGATCATGAAGGGGTAAACCAAATCGTATGGGAAAGATATGGTGATTATTTGACACAGCACGGAGGTCAGGAATATCGGCAAAAAGTCTTTGATTATATTGAGATAGAAGATACGCCAAGATCAATGACCTATCAATTGGATTTAATGAAGAAGGTCGGCTTTTCGAGTGTTGAAATATTACATAAAAATGCCTGTTTTGGGGCTTTTGGAGGGATAAAGTAAGGTTTAAATAGTAAGTGACTAGACAGTCATGAAGTGCGCGAATATTAAAAAACAAAAACCATCTCATTTTCAGGGATGGTTTTTGTGATTCTGGTATTCCCTAGCCCAGATGGGAACGGCATCCTCTTGTGGCGGGGTTCGCCACAAGAGATATAGTGGACAGCTGGATTAGCTCCAGAAAATTATTATTTCAAATGAGAATTAATATAAGCTTCAACCGCTTTTAATTCTTCTTCAGAAAAAGTTTTGGTAATTGCCAAATTGGCCTGCATTACAGGAAATTGAGCTGGGTCAACTATGGCATCGCTTTCTCCTTTAAGGAAATTAACCATATTGCCGTTTTTGTCTTTGTAGATTTTGGCAATTTCCTTAATACTCGGTCCAATCACTTTTTGATCAATTTGGTGACAGGCAACACAGTTTCCTTTGCCTTCGAAAATTTCTTTTCCTAATACTTCGGGAGATTTAACTTCTGTCGTCTTTTCTGTAGATTTTCTAAAAGGTTCCTCACTTTCTTTTTTACAGGAAAGAACAGTTATAGCTGCTAATAAGAATACTAATTTCTTCATTTTTGTTTGTTTAAAAGGATTGCAGCTTCTTTAGCAAAATAAGTAGAAATCAAACTGGCTCCGGCTCTTTTGATACACATTAACTGCTCCATCATGATTTTGTCGTTGTCCAGCCAGCCTCTTTCGGCAGCAGCTTTGATCATTGCATATTCACCCGATACGTGAAAAACCGTTACCGGAACATTCACGGCATTTTTTACCTCGCGGACGATGTCCAGATAAGCAATTCCAGGTTTTACCATTACCATATCGGCACCTTCTTCGACATCCCAAACGGCTTCTTTGATGGCTTCGATGCGATTGGCATAGTCCATTTGGTACGTTTTTTTGTCTTTTGGAACGACAACATCCGCTTCTCTAGGTGCGCTGTCCAGAGCATCGCGAAAAGGTCCGTAAAACGCAGATGCATACTTTGCCGAATAACTCATAATCCCAACATTGTAAAAACCTGCTTTGTCCAATCCTTCGCGCAAGCGTAATACACGTCCGTCCATCATGTCCGATGGTGCGACAAAGTCGGCACCTGCTTGGGCGTGCGAAACGGCCATTTTTACCAGAGCATCGTTGGTGGCATCATTTTCTACATCACCGTTGGTAATGATTCCGTCGTGACCATAGATAGAATACGGATCCAAAGCCACGTCAGGCATAACAATCATTTCAGGGCAAGCCGCTTTAATAGCACGAATGGCTTGTTGCATCAGTCCATTTGGGTTCCATGCTTCTTTTCCTGTGTTGTCTTTTAAATCTTCGCTGACTTTCACATAGATATTTACCGCACGAATACCCAAAGCGAATAATTCTTTAACTTCTTCAACAGTCAAATCTATCGAACGTCGAAAAATTCCAGGCATTGATGGAATTTCAACTTTTATGTTTTCGCCTTCTGCGATGAACATTGGGAACATAAAATCGGCTGGACTTAATGTGGTTTCGCGGACTAATGAACGGATGGATTCGTTGGTTCTTAATCTTCTGCCTCTGTGTAATGGGAACATATGATTTATGATTTTAGATTAACGATTGCTGATTTATGATTTAAACAAATTGATGATCTCAGAAAATCTGAAATCAAAAATCGTATCATAATCAGCGATCTTTATTTTTTTAGCTCCAGTGGAGCGTAATATTTATAGACTATTTAACCGTTTTGGATATAGCTCCAGAGGGAGCGACATCTTAATTTATATCTTCGAATAGGTATTCATTTTTAAAATCGACATTGAACAATTTTAGAAATTCTACATATTCTTCTTTAAATGTTTTTGTTTTGTGATGTTCTTCCTGATTTTGAATATAATTGATAACATTCGTCAATTGAGAATGACTATATGTAAATGCTCCAAATCCAGTTTGCCATTCAAATTTACCGTTTATCCATCTTTTCTCATTTATGAATCGAGAAGAATTGGCTTTTATGTCCCTTACCAAATCTGACAATGCTTTATTCGGTTTTAAACCAATTAAAATATGAATATGGTCAGGCATCCCGTTGATAGCAATCAATTTTTGATCTTCATTAGTAACTATTCCTGTTATATATTTATACAATTCGTCTTTCCATTTGTTAGAAATCAAATTTTGTCTCTCTTTGACAGCAAAAACAATATGAACATACAATTGAGAATAGGTATTTGCCATAATTTATATGTCGCACCGCTGGTGCTCTTTTAAAAATATTGAACATTTTTGCTATAAATATGTCACCCCTACGGGGTTCAAAAACAATCGATCATTAATTGCTATAAATATTACGCTCCTACGGAGTTACCAATCAAATCATTTTCACAATTTCTACAAATGTATCGCTCCTATGGAGCTCAAATAAATACGACTAATTATTTTCTATAAACATAACGCTTCTCCGAAGCTTTATATCCATTCAATCGGATTTTCTAATACTTTTATCAATTTTTCCTCTTCGCTTCCTGCTTCCGGATGATGATCGTAAACCCACTGCACGTGTGGAGGTAAACTCATCAGGATACTTTCTATTCTGCCATTGGTTTTTAAGCCAAACAATGTGCCTTTGTCATGAACCAAATTGAATTCCACATAACGCCCTCGACGGATTTCCTGCCACGTTTTTTGTTCTGCTGTGTATCGCAAATCTTTTCTTTTTCCCACTATTGGAACATAGGCTTCAAGAAAACTGTTTCCTACTTCAGTAACAAAGTTATACCAATTTTCCATTGACATTTGTTCATTTGCTTTGCAATAATCAAAGAACAAACCGCCTATTCCGCGGGCTTCGTTACGGTGTGCGTTCCAAAAATAGGTATCACATTGCTTTTTATATTTTGGATAAAATTCAGGATTGTGTTTGTCGCAAGCGGTTTTACAGGTTTGATGAAAATGAACGGCATCTTCTTCAAACAAATAATAAGGCGTTAAATCCTGTCCTCCTCCAAACCATTGCTGGATTACATTTCCGTTATCATCGTACATTTCGAAATAACGCCAATTCGCGTGAACCGTTGGTACCATCGGGCTTTTTGGATGTAAAACCAAACTCAGTCCGCAGGCAAAAAAATCGGCTTCGCCTACGTTGAACATTTTTTGCATGGTTTCGGGCAGTATTCCATGAACGGCCGAAATATTGACTCCCCCTTTTTCAAAAACGGCTCCGTTCTCGATTACGCGTGTTCTTCCTCCTCCTCCTTCCGGACGTTCCCAAAGGTCTTCTTTGAATTTGACCTGACCGTCAACCGCTTCTAATCCTGATACGATTTGGTCTTGAAGGGTTTGTATGTATGCGTAAAATTTATCTTTCATATTCCTCACCCCCAACCCCTCTCCAAAGGAGAGGGGAGCAGGGAACTTATTTTGTATTAATATTACTTTTTAAAGCAACTATTTTATTTAAAATTCCAAACGAAAAAGTCTTGCTTTCTTTTTGGATATAATTGTACACAGCAATGGCTTTTTGTGAAAAATCAAACTGGCTTTCCTTGGAAAAAGCAACCAAAAAATCGGCAAATAACTCCAACTGACTCCAATCCAAATGAAGTCTTTGTAAATGAACAATCAATTTTTCTTCTTCAAATTGTTGCAGACTTTCGACGGTCATAGCCAAATCTTTCAGTTCATTTTCTAAATAAAGGAGATCTTCCAAATTCCAAAACTTAGGCACATAAACCAATGACATCAACTTTTTGAGCACGTTGTCAATACGAATACTTTCCTGGTCTCTTAAGCCTTTGTTTAGCATTTTTTCATTGGTTGTTGGTTGCAAGTTGTCAGTTGATAGTCGCGAAGATTTTCCCCAACAACTATCAACTGACAACCATCAACTATTATTGACCGTATTCCTTCACCGCATCAATAAACGCTTTGGCGTGATCAACAGGAATATTTGGTAAAATTCCGTGACCCAAATTCACAACATATTTATCTTTTCCGAATTCGTCAATCATTTCGTGAACCATTTTCTTGATGGTCGGGATCGGAGAAAGCAACCTTGAGGGATCAAAATTTCCTTGTAAAGTTACATTACCTCCTGATAAATAACGGGCATTTCTTGCAGAGCAAGTCCAGTCAACTCCAAGTGCAGAAGCTTTACTTTTACCCATTTCATTCAAAGCAAACCAGCATCCTTTTCCGAATACAATTACCGGAGTGATTTCGGCCAAAGCATCGACGATCTGGTTGATGTATTTCCATGAGAACTCTTGATAATCTACCGGAGAAAGCATTCCTCCCCAAGAATCAAAAATCTGAACGGCGTTCACACCTGATTTTACTTTTTCTTTTAAATATAAAATTGTTGTATCGGTAATTTTTTGCAATAAAGTATGCGCTGCTACAGGGTTTGAAAAACAGAATCCTTTGGCAGTATCAAAACTTTTAGAACCTTTTCCTTCAACTGCATAACAAAAAATCGTCCAAGGCGAACCTGCGAAACCAATTAATGGCACCTCATCATTCAGCATTTCTTTGGTCAATTTAACGGCATCAAAAACATATCCTAAAGTTTCATTTACATCTGGAACAAAAACCTGATTAACCTGCTCCATAGTACGGATTGGATTTGGAATAATCGGCCCCAAATTGTCTTTCAATTCTACGTGGATTCCCATTGCTCTTGGCACAACCAGAATATCCGAAAACAAAATCGCAGCATCCGGACCAATTATTCGGATAGGCTGAACGGTGATTTCAGCGGCCAATTCCGGAGTTTCACAACGGGTGAAAAAATCATATTTGTCACGCAAAGCTCTAAACTCTGGCAAATATCTTCCTGCCTGACGCATCATCCAAACCGGTGGGCGTTGTACTGTTTCTCCTTTTAGTGCTTTTAAAAATAGGTCGTTCTTAATCATTGTTTTCTTGCGTTAGGCTTTAAGCTTTAGGCTTTAAGCATTTTTGTTTGTCTAATTTTCTTGCTTATGGCTTATTGCCTAAAGCGTATTGCTATTTATATTCTTCGATTACATCTTCAATCACGTTCTCAATTGTTGGCTGATCTGCGATGATGATGTTTTTTGTTTTATTTTCTAATGCTGATGCGGTGGTTTCGCCGATGCAAAAGCACATTTCTTTTTTAAGACTATTTTTATTCAAATAACTTTCAACTCCCGAAGGGCTGAAAAACAGAATAGCATCAACAGGACTTTTTATTTTGTGCGGTGTTAAAGTCGTTTCATACACATTGATTTCATTAAAAACTACATTTGCATCTTTTAATGCATTTGGCAATGTGTCTCTTCGAAGGTTTCCGCTAAAAAAAGTAAAAGTTTCTGATTTGTAAATTAAAGTGATGATTTCGGCTAAATCAGAGGCGTAACCTGTGTAAGCCACAACTTCAAAACCATTATCAACAAGTAAGTTTTTGGTTTTCAAACCAACGCAGTACACTTTTTTAGTTTTTAATTTTTCTAAATCAGGGTGCTGCAAAATGCTTTCAACAGCATTTTGACTGCTGAAAATCAGACTTTCGTTTATATTTTTTAAATCAAAAGTTTTGGTTTTAGTGCTGATAAAATCATTTTCAACTAACTCAAAACCAGCGTCAATTAGAGGCTTTTTTTGATAATCGGCAAGTATTTTGGTAGAGAGTATTTTCATGATTTGGGAAAACTGAATTATTTTTTCAAAGCTGCTTTAATAGCTGCCATCAATTCAGCACCGCCATTATCTAAAATTTCTTTGGCACAATTGAAACCTAATTTTTTCCATTCGCTGACATCTACCGTTTTTTCGATTTCCAATTTTTGTTTTCCGTCGATAGACAGCAAAATCCCTTTGAAAGTAAAAGTATCTTCCAATTCAGAGTATGTTGCCAATGCTCCAATTGGCGCTGTACACCCACCTTCAAGAATTTTCAGAAATTGTCTTTCAATATGTGTGCAGACTTCCGTTTCGACATCATTCAGCTGAGAAACGGCATCCAGAACAAACTCATCATTTGCCATAGCAACAACTACCATTGCACCCTGAGCAGGAGCAGGAATCATCCAGTCTAAGTTGATAAAATCTGTCGGTTTTAAATTGATACGCTCTAATCCTGCAGCTGCAAAAACAGCTCCGTTCCAGTCGTTATCGTT
The DNA here is from genome assembly GCF_040049115.1 of Flavobacterium aestuarii. Taxonomy (NCBI): domain Bacteria; kingdom Pseudomonadati; phylum Bacteroidota; class Flavobacteriia; order Flavobacteriales; family Flavobacteriaceae; genus Flavobacterium; species Flavobacterium aestuarii. The sequence goes on along the minus strand of NZ_JBDLZZ010000015.1, from coordinate 18,809 downwards.
GAGTTTCTGCATTCGGGTATTTACGTTTCCGCGTAAATCGACTACAGTATGATTAGGGTATTTATTCAACCACATTGCCTGACGGCGCAGACTTCCTGTGGCAATAGTTCCGTTTGTTTCAAGAAAATCCAAATTTCCTTTGTGAACCAAGATATCCAAAGTATTGGCTCTTTGCAAAACTGCTGACTGAACAATTCCGATTGGCAGAGCTGTTGGCACGTCTTTCATCGAATGCACAGCAATGTCAACTTGACCGTTAATCATTGCAATGTCCAATGTTTTGGTGAAAATCCCTGTAATTCCAAGCTCGTAAAGTGGCTTGTCAAGAATAATATCGCCTTCCGATTTTACGGCAATGATTTCGGTTTTGTACCCTAAGTCGTTTAGTTTTTTTTCTACCGTGTGGGCTTGCCAAAGTGCTAATTCGCTATCGCGTGTTCCAATTCGTATTGTTTTTTCTGCCATTTTCTCGCAAAGGCGCAAAGGCGCAAATTTATTTAGTAACCGTTTCTATTTGAAAAACTTTTTGAATCCAATCGATGCTCTCATCTACCATGGTATCTTCATTTTTAAGATGATTGGCAAAATGAGTGGTGATTTTTTGGATGATTCTTGAACTGATGATTTCGGCTTGTTCTTCGTTGAAGTTGGATATTTTTTTGCTTTGAAAATCCAATTCCGAATTTTTAATCGTATTCAGCTTCTCTTTCAAGGCATTAATCGTAGGAGCAAACTTTCTCACTTTTGTCCAAGCGACAAATTCCTCCTTTATTTCTTCAATAATAGCCTCAGCTGCGGGGATATGGGCTTTTCTGTTTTCCAATGTCTCGTCAGTCATCTGCGACAAATGATCCATGTGAATTAATGTAACACCCTCAAGGTCTTTCACATTTTCGTTAACGTTTTTCGGAATCGATAAATCCAAAATCAGTAACGGTTTTTTAAGATTCAGAATCGCTTTGTCAATCGTTGGATTTTGAGCGCCTGTTGCCACCACAACGACATCTGCTTTTTGCAGTTCAATTTGCAGTTCTGCGTAATCCTTAACAATCAGATTCAGTTTTCCAGCCAATTTCTCGGCTTTGTCTTTGGTTCTGTTGATTAAGGTAATATGATCGTTTTTGGTATGCTTTACTAAATTTTCACAGGTATTTCTTCCTATTTTCCCTGTTCCGAAAAGTAAAATATTTTTGTTTCCAATGTCTGGAACATTCTTGATAATATATTGAACCGAAGCAAAAGATACCGAAGTGGCTCCAGAACTGATTTCGGTTTCATTTTTGATTTTTTTACTGGACTGAATCACGGCATTCACCAATCTTTCCAAAAAAGCGTTGGCTAAACCCATTGCTCTGGCTTCGGCAAAACCATTTCGTATCTGGCTGATGATTTCAAAATCGCCTAAAATCTGACTGTCCAAACCTGTTCCAACACGAAACAAATGCGAAATCGCTTCCTGATTTTTGTAAACGTAAGCCACTTTTTGAAAATCTTCAACGGTTCCGTTGCTGTTCTCACAAAGTAATTTGATTAATTGATAAGGATGTTCGGCGTGACCGTAAATTTCGGTTCTGTTACAGGTTGAAGTCACGAACAAACTCTGGATTCCTTCGTTTTTTGCCTGTTCCAACAAACGTGTTTTTGCTAAAGTATCAAGGCTAAATTTACCTCTTGTTTCTGCATCTGCTTTTTTGTAACTCAATCCAATGGAGTAAAAAAACTGATGCTTCGAAACGTTATGATTTTCCATATATTCACTTTCATATAAAGTATTACAAAACTATTACTATCATTTCTATAAAAACAACGCTAAAAGTTCTTTTTGTATCGCTTCGTGCTTTTTTGAATTTAAATCGTTGTTTTACAATAAAAACATCTATTTTTGTAGCGTTATCAAAGGTTATTTTTAAATTTATTTAGAGTCGTTCTAAATAAAAGCGCAAAAATAAAATTGTTTTTTTCTTTAAAAAATATCGCTATGAGTTCACAAGATATTATAACAATTGAAGAGGATTTTACCCTACTTCGTTTTCAAAATGATTCTGATATTTCCTTTCATGCTCAGCATGAGGTCAGTAGCGGATTGATTCAATTTCATTTTGGATTAAAGGGGAAAGCAAAATTTAACTTTAATCAAGGAAGTTATGTATTGGATTTGAATGAAGAGAAGTCGTATCTGTTCTACAATCCTCAAAAAGAATTACCTCTTAATTTGGAATTGGCGCCTAATACCTGGGTAATCTCCATTTTAATTTCGATTCAAAAATTTCACCGATTATTTTCGAATGATGCCGGTCATATTCCTTTTTTGAGCGAAGAGAACAAAGACAAAAAATATTACAAAGAAGGAGATATCAGTCCGTCGATGGCTATTGTTTTGAGTCAGTTGTTTCATTATAATCTAAATCCATCCATTAAAAATTTATATTACAAAGGCAAAGGTTACGAATTGTTGAGTCTTTATTTCAACCGATCAGAAGATCCAAATGCAGAGCAATGTCCGTTTTTGATTGATGAAGAAAATGTCTATAAAATTAAAAAAGCCAAAGAAATCATTATCGCCAATATGGCTGAACCACCGGGCTTACAGGAATTGGCAGACGAAGTGGGTTTGACTCTGAAAAAACTCAAAATGGGTTTTAAGCAAATTTATGGCGACACTGTTTATGGCTATCTCTTTGATTACAAAATGGATTATGCACGTCAATTACTGGACAGCGGTTCTTACAATGTAAACGAAGTGGGACTAAAAATTGGTTACAGCACCGGAAGTCATTTCATCGCCGCGTTCAAAAAGAAATTTGCAACTACACCAAAGAAATATCTGATGTCGATTAATTCGAATGTCTAAAAACAATCAATTTTAAACATCAAATCATAACTAAAAAATAACATTTATCATATTCCCTAGAAGTAGCTTTACATACTTTTGGCAAAAATTAAACTTACACATGAAAGGCGTATTATTAGTAAACCTTGGCTCACCAGAAAGCCCATCCCCAAAAGACGTAAAACCATATTTAGACGAATTCTTAATGGATAAATACGTGATTGACGTTCCGTATTTGTTGCGGGTATTATTGGTTCGCGGTATTATTTTAAGAAAGCGTCCAGAAGAATCCGCTCATGCGTATCAAAAAATTTGGTGGGACGAAGGTTCGCCTTTAGTTGTTCTTTCTGAAAGAATGCATAAAAAAGTACAGCCTTTGGTAAATGTTCCGGTTGCCCTGGCGATGCGTTATGGTTCAATGACTATCGAAAAAGGACTTCAGGAATTACATGACAAAGGCGTAGATGAGGTTTTGCTTTTTCCTTTGTATCCGCAGTATGCGATGGCTTCTACTCTAACCATTTTGGTAAAAGCCGAAGAAATCCGCAAGAAGAAATTTCCAAACATGAAATTTACTGATGTTCCGGCATTTTATAACAAACCGGATTACATCAAAAACTTGGCCGATTCGATTCAGAAACACTTATCAGGATTTGATTACGATCATTTATTGTTTTCGTATCATGGAATTCCAGAGCGTCATATCCGTAAAACTGATGTGACCAAATCACACTGCAAAATTGACGGTTCTTGCTGTAACACGCCTTCGCCTGCACATGATTTTTGCTACCGTCATCAATGTTATGAAACGACCAGACAAGTGGTTAAACTGCTAAATCTTCCCGAAGACAAATACAGTTTGACTTTTCAGTCAAGATTGGCTGGTGACAAATGGTTAGAGCCATATACCGATATCGAAATTGACAAAATGCCCGAAAAAGGAATCAAAAAACTAGCCGTTGTAACTCCCGCTTTTGTTTCGGATTGTTTGGAAACATTAGAAGAAATTGCGATGCGTGCTAAAGAGGATTTTGAAGCAAAAGGCGGTGAAGATTTCCTGGCTATTCCGTGTTTGAATGATGATGACGAATGGTGCCAAACCGTTGGAAATTGGATTAATGAGTGGGCGAAAGAATTGTAGAATGTAGATTAACGAATATAGATTTTTGATTTTTGTCCTATTGCACCTGAAACCTATTATCAACGATTCGCTGTAAGCAAATCTAAAATCTACAATCGTTAATCTAAAATCATAAATCCTATGGAAAGCTATAACTACCTCAAATCGCTGCACCTCATCTTTGTAATTACCTGGTTTGCCGGTTTATTTTATATCGTCCGATTGTTTGTGTACCAAATTGAAGCCGCTGATAAACCTTCGCCAGAGAAAGAAATTTTGCAGAAGCAATACAAAATAATGAGCTACAGATTGTGGTATATCATTACTTGGCCAAGTGCTGTTCTGGCCAGCATTTTTGCATTTTGGATGTTGTTTTTTACCCCAATGGGGAAAGCCTGGTTGCAAATGCCCTGGATGCATGTAAAACTTGGCTTCGTTTTTGTGCTATATTTATATCAGTTAAAATGCCAGCAGATTTTCAGTCAATTGCAAAGAGATGAAGTGAAATACACCACCAATTTTATGCGTTTGTGGAATGAAGTAGCCACAATAATTTTATTCGCAGTCGTATTTTTAGTCATCTTAAAAAATGCGGTGAATTGGGTTTATGGGGTTGTGGGTATCATTCTTTTTTCGATTACTATCATGCTTGGTTTTAAATTTTACAAAAAAATTAGAGAGAAAAACAATTCATAATCATGTTCAAAGGATATAAGATTCCGTTAATTTCATTACGTTTTAGAATCTTCATTTCAATGGTTGTATTAATCATTGCAACTTCCCTTTTACTGATATCCATTTCCATTATTCAGTACAAAAATGTCGCCAAAAAATACAATCAAAGGCGAATCGAAAACATGGAAAACTATGTCAAAAAGCACATTGATTATATGCTTTCTACAACCACTTATCCTTTAACAGATGATAATATAAAAGCAATTTTTAAGGATAAAATTCACGAAATATCAGATATTCAAAATACCGAGATCCAAATCTATTCATTGGACGGAAAACTAATAAAATCCTCTAAGGAATCTTTTTCGGTTGAGAAAAATTTGCCGAAAGTTTCAAAATTTATACTTCGATTGGTAAATTCCTCCATTGATAAAAGATTTCTTGAGGTCAAAACCATTAACGGGGTCAAATATAGATCTTCCTATAGTTTGATAAAAAACAAAAAATTCAAACCTATTGCTATATTAAAACTACCCAATATTCCGGATGATGGCTATTATGAAAAAGAACTGAACAGTTTCCTCATTCGGTTAGTACAAGTTTATTCGTTGATGATTGCGATCGCCTTTGGATTGGCTTACATTCTTTCTTCATTTATCACAAAACCTATTTATGATTTTGCCGAAAGATTAAGGGAAACCAGTCTGAATCAAAAGAATGAAAAAATTCCATTTTCGACCAAGATTAAAGAAATCAACATGCTTGTGATGGCTTATAACAGAATGACCGAAGAACTCGAAAGAAATGCAATTGTACTGGCTCAAAACGAAAGGGATTTAGCCTGGAGAGAAATGGCAAAACAAGTGGCTCATGAAATCAAAAATCCGCTTACCCCGATGCAGCTTACTATTCAGAGTTTTCAAAGAAAATTTAATCCTGAAGACCCTAATATCAAACAAAAATTAAACGATTTTTCAGAATCATTAATACAGCAAATTGACACGATGAGCTCCGTTGCTTCTGCCTTTTCGGATTTTGCTTCTATGCCTGCACAACATAATGAAGTACTTAATGTTGTAGAAGTTATCGATTTGACTTTGGATATCTTTAATGAAGATTATATTGTTTTTGAATCTTCCGATAAGGAAATTATTTCAAAAATAGATCGGACACAACTTATTCGAATTATTACCAATTTAGTCAAAAATGCTACTCAGGCAATTCCAGAGGAGCAAGAAACCAAAATGATATTGGTTTCCATAAGCAAAACAACAGACCAAGTGATCATTTCTATAAAAGACAATGGAACAGGAATAGAACCAGAACATATTGACAACATTTTTGAACCTAAATTCACCACAAAAAACAGTGGAATGGGGCTAGGTCTGGGAATCATCAAAAACATTATCGAAAACTATAACGGAACAATTACCTTTGAAACGAAATTTGGAAGAGGCACTATTTTTACGGTTACACTTCCTCTTATAAATACCTAAAACAAACAAAACACCATGAACTACGACAACCTTTTAATTACAATAGAAAACAACATTGCAACTGTTACCATCAATAGACCAAGCAAACTAAACGCTTTGAATATTGCAACGATTAATGATTTGCATAAAGCGATTAAAGTATTGGGTAAAAACAAAGAAATTCAAGTTATTATTCTTACCGGAAGTGGCGAAAAAGCATTTGTTGCTGGTGCCGATATTTCAGAATTTGCCCATTTCACTATCGAAGAAGGAGCACAACTGGCTTTTCAGGGACATGAATTGCTTTTTAATTATATAGAAAACCTAAAAACTCCGGTTATTGCAGCCATAAATGGATTCGCTTTGGGCGGAGGATTGGAATTGGCTATGGCTTGTCATATTAGAGTTGCCTCAGATAATGCAAAAATGGGGCTTCCAGAAGTTTCGCTTGGCGTAATTCCAGGTTATGGAGGAACGCAGCGTTTGCCACAATTAGTTGGGAAAGGCCGCGCTATGGAAATGATTATGACCGCCGGAATGATTACAGCCGATGAAGCCAAACAATACGGATTAGTAAACCACGTAGTCCCACAAGCTGAATTACTTGAATTTAGTACTTCGATTGCGCAAAAAATAATGAAAAACTCTCCTTTTGCCATTGGTAGAGCCATAAAAGCTGTCAATGCTAATTATGCGGATGGCAAAAATGGTTTTGAAACAGAAATAAAAAACTTCGGGCGCTGTTTTGGAACCGAAGATTTCAACGAAGGAACAAAAGCATTTTTAGAGAAAAGAAAAGCTGTTTTTAAGGGGAAATAATTAAAAGTTGGCAGTGTTCAGAAAAGTTGAATCAATCAAGAAACATTTTTTTGTGTAATATTGTCATTCCGACGAAGGAGGAATCTTCGTCAGAAGCTCGATAAAGATTGAGGATTTTGATTGCGGAATTACTTACGGAGATTCCTCCTACGTCGGAATGACATACTTTGAGGATAATATGTTATTCAACAAGTTTTACGTTTCTCCGAACACTTGTGTTTTTAAAAACCTGTTAGATTTAATCAAAATGCATCAAATTAAATATTAAAAAATAAAAACGAATAGATATGTCCTTCCAGCCTGTATTTGCCGAATTTTGGAAAAAAGTAAAAGAAAGCATTGCTGATAAAACCTTTGCCAAATTAACTTTGGCCAAAACCATTGGCGATACTGATTTGAAGAATATTTATGTCCGTCCCGTTTTATTGGAAAATGATGAGTTCAAACTTTCGATTATTGCACGCTACAAAACCGAAGAAATTGAAAGTTTTCATTCGCTGGAAGAAACTTTTTTTGTGCTGGCTCCCTATATGAATAATCCTTTTTTGTCCGCAATATTATTCACAACAGAAAACGACATCACTTTTAAACTCAACAAAAAAAGAACAGGAACAATTACTGAACAGACACCGACTTTCAAGAATGCTTCGGATGTGATTCTGGAGATGAAAGACAAAGGGCTTTAGTAGTATTCAGTGTTCAGTTGGCAGACGGCAGAATTTAGATAATAGTCTACAGTAGAACTGATTACTGTAGTCTTAAACCTGTAATCTAATTCTTTCACATAAGTTCTTTCGGGAATTTGTCTATGATAAGATTCAGGTTGATGTTGTGTTCCAAATACGCTTTCAATCCTGAGAGAACAAAGGCAAAACCTTCTGTAGAATTCTTTATTGCCAATAGAAGTTCGTCTCCAGTTACATCAAAACCGTAATGCTTGATTGACACATAAGTGGTATCATCGCTTAATGGCTTAAAGCTAAAATCAATAGTTGTAGGTTTTTCAGAGGTAAACCAGTCAACAGTAATTTTTTGATTTTTCACAATTTCTTTGGCGACTACCTGAGTCGAAAAATTATACATTTCCCATTCCCAAGTTACTGTCTTCCCCACTTCTAATTTGTCACTGCCTTTAGTAAACCAAAAATATTTGGTCACTTCAGGATCAATAAATGCCTGAAAAACTTCGGAAGCCGGTTTCCGGATCCGCATTTGGGCTTCGGAACATTTTAAATTATTGTCTGACATAATTATTTGGTTTTAAAATTTTGAAATCAATATCTGAGATGCACTGCGGTGCATCTCTACGGCAATTCATTCAAATTTAAACGATTCAAGAAAAACCTGCTATCTGAACTCTGCAATCTGAATTCTAATATCTACAATTCCCCATCCCATTCTGCGTAAAACTGCGCTAAAAATCCCTGCATGTAATCATGTCTTTTTTGGGCAATTTCTTTTCCTGTGTGAGTATTCATTTTGTCTTTTAGCAATAATAACTTTTCATAGAAATGATTGATTGTTGGTGCCTGACTGTTTTTGTATTCCTCTTTGGTCATACTCAAATTTGGGGAAATTTGAGGATTATGCATCGCTCTGTTCTTGAATCCGCCATAGTTGAAAGCTCTGGCTATTCCAATGGCTCCAATAGCGTCCAAACGATCCGCATCCTGAACGATATCCAATTCTATAGACGAGAAGGTCTTTTCGTTATTTCCACCCTTAAAAGAGATGTTATCTATAATCTGGACAACATGTGCAATCGTATCTTCTGAAGCACCTTCTTTTTCTAAAAACTCACGAGCAACTTTTGGCCCAACGGTTTCATCACCGTCATGAAATTTACTATCGGCGATATCGTGAAGCAAAGCTCCAAGTTTGACAACGGTCTCATCGCAGGTTTCACCACTGGCAATTAGTAATGCATTTTTATAAACGCGCTGGATGTGAAACCAATCGTGTCCTCCTTCGGCATTTTCTAACTTTTCCTTTACAAAAAGAATCGTTTTATTTATTAAATCGGGATTACTCATAGCTGTCTGTATTTATAAAAAAAGCTGATTTTTAAAGTATGAACCTCAAAAATCAGCAATGTTAAGTTTAATATCAAAAATCAATTGCAATCTCAATTTTAAAAAAATCTAAAAACTGAGTTCTGCAATCTTAAATCTACAATCTTGCCGGTTCTACCCATTTAAATTGAAATGATTCTGTTGGGATTACTAACCTTTCCGAAATTTTAGCCATTCTAGCAGGCAGTTTCATTAAGTAATCACGGGCTTTCTCCGCTTCATCAGTTAAACTTCCAATTTTGTCAATCTCCCACTTTTCAATTAATTTCTGCATGATATCAACATAATCACTTGCGGTATAAACCCCAATTCGCTGTGCCGAATCAGAAAAATGTACAAAGGCAGAACTTATTTTTTCTCCGGATTCTCTCAGGAAGTGAGCAGGCATAACGATTTTCTGTTTCATCATGTATTGAAAAGCCAGCATCATTTCGCTTGGATCCACTTTAAAAATTTCGGTAACAAAATGGCTATACGCATGGTGGTGGCGCATTTCATCGCCAGCAATCATTTTGCACATTTTGGATAATTTCTTATCTCCGTAGCTTTTGGCCAACTGCGACACACGGTTATGAGAAATATAAGTCGCTAATTCCTGAAAACTAGTGTAAACGAAGTTTTTATAAGGATCTCTTCCGGTTCCAATATCAAAACCATCGTTGATTAAGTGCTGAGTAGTCATTTCGATTTCACGCATGTTCACACGGCCTGACAAATACAGGTATTTATTCAATAAGTCTCCGTGACGGTTCTCTTCACCAGTCCATTCACGAACCCATTTTGACCAGCCGTTTCTGCCTTCATTATCAACTCCTTCTACTTCCATCAGCCAGTTTTCGTAGGTTGGCAGGGCTTCTTCGGTAATCATATCTCCAACCATAGCAACCCAAAAATCATAAGGAAGATCTTTGGAAATTTCTCTAAGTTCCTTTACTTCTTCAAGGAAATTATCGCTTTCAGAGTTGGGCAAAAAGTCAGAAGGCTGCCAAATCTTTTCTACAGGTATCAGGTATTGATCCACAAAACTGTCAACCTTGTTTTCCAGAAACTGCATTACTTCCAGACGAATGTTTTTTATAGACATTGTATTTATTATTAAATTTTTATTCCGTTTACAATAACCGATTCGGTTTTTTCCATGATCTCTTTAAACTCAAAATCTTTTACTGCAAATGCTTCGTGCACTACAAAGGTAATATGATTTCCCAAACCATAGGGAAAAGTTCCATATTTTACGAGTTTCCATGAATTATTGATACTTATGGGAACTATATATGCCGATGGCGCATTTTTGCATAATATTTTTAAACCTGTTTCTGCAAATTCCTTTGGTTTACCGTCTTTGCTTCGGGTTCCTTCTGGGAAAATGACTGCTGAGCGGGTATGCTTTTCTATATATTCAGCTATTTTTTTGATCTCTGGTATCGCTTGCTTTGGGTTTTTTCTATCTATAACTACTGATCCGCCGTGTCTCAGATTATAGGAAACACTCGGAATCCCTTTTGCTAATTCTTTTTTACTTACAAATTTTGGATGAAATCTTCTTAAATACCAAATCGACATAATGATATCATAAAGACTCTGATGATTGGCTACAAAAATAATAGGCACTCCTTTCGGGATACTTTCCCTGTTTTCAAAAGTAAAAGTTGTTCCTAGAAGTATAACGATTTTCAGCAGTACAAAATTGAGATAATCGACACTTTTTTTATGCGCCTGATAACCAAATACGTTCAGACAAATCCATTGAATTGGGTGAAATACCACCAAAGTCAACAATACCAATATTAAGACAATAAAAGATAAGGGATACGAAATTAACTTCTGCATACTATTAAATTTAGTGCAAAAGTAGTAAATTATACTTTACTTATAGTCTTTTTCCAAAACAGCTGGATTTTGATTAAGACTTTAGTTCAATCTTAAATAAAAATAAAAGCCGATACTAAACAGATTTTTAAATCTTTATATCCTGAACAATAGCATCCTCAGTCTTTTTCTTTATTTCATCAAATGAAAAATCACCCACTTTTAACGGCTTATGAACAGTAAATTTAATATGATTTCCAAAACTTAACGGAAAATAACCGTATCGGTACACTTTCCAGGAATCATTGATAGTTATCGGAACAATGTAGGCAGAAGGTGCATACTTACATAAAATTTTAAGTCCGCTCTCGGCAAATTCTTTTGGTTTTCCGTCTTTGCTTCGGGTTCCTTCGGGAAAAATAACCGCTGAAACGTTTTCTTTTTCAATATATTCTGCTAATGATTTTATCTGTGGAATAGCCTGTTTGGGATTGCTTCGGTCAATAAGTACATATCTTGCATTGCGCAGAAAATAAGAAACACTCGGAATCCCCTTTGCCAGTTCTTTTTTAGTAACAAAAAGACAATTAAACTTTCGCAGATACCAGATAATCCCAGCAGTGTCTAACAAGCTCTGATGATTGGCTACAAATATAACCGGAACATTTTTTGGAATATAATCTATGTTTTCAAAAGAAAAACGGGTTCCTAAAATATGATTGCATTTTAAACTGATAAAAGCTACAGAATTAAAAACTGCCTGCAATCCGGTATTTCCAAAAAGCTTAAAAGCAATCCATTCGATGGGCTGCATAACACACATTATTACAAAATAAACCGAATAGTATATTGATGTTATGAGGTATAATAAAATCTTCTTCATTACAATAAAAATTATACTCAAAAATAATAAATCTCCTTTTATTGTTCAATTTTAAACTATAACAATTATTCAATTTAGTGTTTAATTGTACATTTGCCTGCTATAACAGCGTTATTTTTTAAAATGAACTTCACGTATCCTAAAAACGAAAAACTCAAAAGCAAAATTACCATCGGCTTATTATTTACCGAAGGCAAATCGGTGGCTAAATATCCGTTGCGGCTGGTTTATAATACGGGAACTTTTGGCGAAGGCGAAAAAATAAAAATAGGCGTTTCGGTTTCCAAAAAATATTTCAAGAAAGCCGTAGATCGTAATTATTTCAAAAGAGTATTACGCGAAACTTACAGACTCAACAAACATTTACTCTTAGATAATCTGGACCAGCCGTATTCGTTTATGCTTTTTTACCAATGCAAGGACCGTTTGACTTTTGAAGAAATCAATACCAAAACGGTACAGTTGTTTGAGAAATTTGCACTGCAGATAAAAAAAGAAGAAGAACAATCCGAATAAATATCCATTTCATAGAGCAATTCTATCGCTTAGTTGTAATCTAAATTAATTTTGTATTTTTAAAATAAATTATGCTCCTATGAAATCAAAATTAATAATTGCTCTTTTATTTTTTGTTGCATTAAGCTGTAAAAAAGCTGAGGCCGAAGTTTCTGCCGATATGTCAATACAAGCAGTAAAATTACCAGCAAAAGCAGAGTCTGTAAACTCTGATGATTATTCCGTATCACCAAATGAAAAAGATAAAGTCATTGAGAAAAAAATAATCAGGACTGGCAATCTTAGATTTCAAACCGATAATCTGGAAACTACCTATGAACAGATAAAAAATGCCGTAAAAAAAGGAAAAGCCTTTATACAGAACGATAGTCAAGGAAAAGAATATGCTTCCATTTACAGACGAATAACGGTTCGCATTCCAAGTGATAATTTTGATTCTTTCATAAAAGACATTTCGAATGGAGTAGACTATTTTGACAATAAAGAGATTAATTCACAAGATGTAACGGAAGAATACATCGATATTGATGCCCGATTAAAAGCCAAAAAGAAACTTGAAAACAGGTATCTTGAACTTTTGGCAAAAGCCAACAAAATGTCTGAAATGCTGGCAATTGAAGCACAGCTTTCGGCTATCAGAGAAGAAATTGAGGCAAAAGAAGGTCAATTGAGATACATGCAAAGCCAAGTCTCGTTGAGCACTGTCACAATAGAATTCTATAAAACAATTGCTGAAGAAAGCGGTGTTACCATTTCTTATGGAGCCAAAATTTGGAACTCAATCAAATCTGGTTTTTATGGTATTTCGACTTTCTTTTTGTGGTTACTGGAAATTTGGCCTTTTATTATTTTAGCAGTTGCCCTATTTTATTTTATAAGAAAACGATTCAAGAAAAAAAACACATAATCATGCATACCTTTTTCCAAAAAAAATTCATTATTCCAGTTGTTGCATCTGCATTTTTGTTTGTGGGTGTAAGTTTCAAGGACGACTATTTTGAGATTGCCAAACAATTGGAAATTTTCACGACGCTGTTCAAAGAATTGAACAAAAATTATGTCGACGAAACAACTCCCGCCGAGCTGATGAACAACGCCGTTAAAGGAATGCTGAGTTCTCTTGATCCCTATACCGTATATTTTAATGAGCAGGAAGTACTTAAGTTTAAAATCAATAATACAGGCGAATATACCGGAATTGGTGCATTAATCACTCGCGAAAACGACAAACTGATTTTAAAAGAACCGTATAAAAATTTCCCAGCCGATAAAGCTGGACTCAAAGCCGGTGACGAAATCATTCAGATTGGTGATACACCTTTGGCCGACTTCAAGGACGATGCTTCACAGCTTTTCAAAGGATCTAAAAACACAAAAATCGATGTAAAATACATTCGCCAGGGAAAACCATATTCGGCTGTAATTGTACTGGATGAAGTCGAAATCAAATCGGTTCCTTATTTTGCCAAAATTGATGACAAAACAGGTTACATCGTATTGGCTCACTTCAACAGAAAAGCTTCAAATGAAACTAGAGACGCATTAGAACAATTAAAAAGGCAAGGAGCCGAAAGAATCGTTTTGGACTTAAGAGGAAATCCTGGAGGATTATTAAATGAAGCGGTAAACATCTGTAATCTTTTTGTGCCTAGAAATGAAGTAATAGTTACTACCAAATCCAAAATTGAAAAACACAACAACACCTATAAAACTTCGCAGGAACCTGTGGATACGACAATTCCTTTAGTGATTTTAGTAAACGGGCGAAGCGCCTCTGCCTCTGAAATTGTTTCAGGAGCGCTACAGGATTTAGATCGTGCTGTTGTTTTGGGAAGCCGCAGTTTTGGAAAAGGGTTGGTGCAGAGACCTGTGGATCTGACTTATGGAACTCAGCTGAAAGTGACTATTTCGCGTTATTACACGCCTTCCGGCAGATGTATTCAAGCTTTGGATTATGCACATAAAGACAAAAATGGTGTAGCAACACGAACTGATTCTAAAAATTACAATGCTTTTAAAACCCGAAAAGGAAGAACGGTTTATGATGGCGGCGGAATTTTGCCTGATATCGAAATGGAAGAAACCAAAACAAGTCCAATCGCTAATGCGTTATTAAAAAATGACGGTATTTTTGATTATGCAACCAAATATTATTACAAAAATCCAAATTTAGGAACTAAAATTCCCGTTATCACTGATGCGGATTATGCCGATTTCAAACAATATCTAAAAGCGCAAAAATTCAATTTTGATACTGAAACCGAAATCGCTTTGAAAAACACTTTGGCTGCCGCCAAAAAAGAAAAACTGGATGAAGCCATTACGCTGGAATACCAGCAGCTTCTTACTGCGCTTCAAAAATCGGAGAATGCCTTATTGGATAAAAATCAAAAGGAAATAAAAGGGTTATTATTGGACGAAATCATCAAACGCTATCAATATCAGGAAGGTCTTTATGATTATTACATCAAAAACAATCCTGAAATTAAAAAAGCAGTCAGTGTTCTGAATACAACAGCGGAATATAACTCTATTCTAAAAATTTAAATTATATTATCATACTACGTAAGGTGATAATCGAATCCTATGAAAAATTTTATTCAAATCATTTTAATCCTTTTGGGACAAATCATTTTTTCGCAAAACGTTGAAAATATCAGTAAAATCAATTTGACCTATTCTAAAGGAAGTAATTCTTGGGGAAAAAATGGTGTTTATTCAAGAGTTGAAATATTTGAATTGACTAAAACCGAAAAAGGTGATTTTAAAATTTCAAAACATTTAAAAATTGATGAAAAAACAAATGGCAAAATTTTCTCAAAAGATTCCACAATCTTAAAAACTTCAAAATATAAATTTGTGTCAAAAAATGAGATACAAAATCTATTAACATCATTAAACATTAATAAAGAAAATTTTACTGAAGAATATTTAAAGCAAAATTTCACAAAACCAACAAAAAGTGAAATTATTGAAATTGCTAAAAAGAGTGATCACTATCTAAAGAAAGATATTGAAAATATTTATTCTCAAATACAAGCTTATAAGTATTTAGAAGAGTTTGTAAAAATTGAGAAATCAAACATAAACAATACTTTACTAACAGTAGATGCTTGGAATAGTTTAAGAATTATTACTTCTTTTAAAGAAGAAAATAAAATTTACACTTTAGATTTTTTTAAAAATTGCGGTCAGCCAATTTCAATAAATTATGCTCAAATCAATAAGTCAGATCATAAAGTAGAAATTAAACAAAACAAAAGCTATCAAATAGTTAACTTGGATGTAAATTTAATTCTGCAAAAAATATTACCTAATGATACAAATCTTTGGAATTCACTTAATTTAAATAATATTCGGAATGAGTACATAATTTGGTTTTTAGAAAATAAACTGATATAAGTTCTAAACTCGTAGCGAACCTCTAAATCCTCTTGCTGCATAGTAGGAATCTGCGCCATTGTGATATACGAACACCGTTCCGTATCTAAAATCGCAGAAAAGAGCACCGCCAAGTTTTCTGATATCAGCTGGTGTTACAATCCAGCTGGATGTTTTATTGTCAAACTTTCCTAGTTTTTGCAGGTCACGATATTGATCTTCGGTTAAAAGCTCAACGCCCATTGCTGATGCTGCGTCGATAACGGTCTCTTTGGGTTTATTTTCTTTTCTTTTATCTAGAGCTTCACGGTCATAGCAGTAGCTTCTTCGGCCAGAAGGACTTTCTACGGAGCAGTCGACGAAAATATATTCGCCTGTATTCTTATCATATGCAACAACGTCTGGTTCTCCGCCAGTTATTTCCATTTCATTAAGAGACCATAATTTTTCAGGATTGGCTTCCAGTTTTGCTTGTATGCTTTTCCATTCGAGATCTTTGTGTCTGTCGCTATTTTTTTCAAAACGGGTTTTTAATATCTGAAATAATTCGGTACTTTTTTCTTGTAACAGCTCTTTTTTAGTTCCCATTTTTGTTAAATTATTATTTAGTTTTACATTTTTTATTATCGCTATTTAGCTATTATACAATAAATTACTGGTTTGATAAAATAGCGTTTTAGTAAAATTACAAAAAAATCTATCTAGCGAAACATTTAATTAGCCACAAGAATTCCTAGCTAGAGTTTGTCCAAAATAAATCTCACAAAGTCGCAAAGCCGCAAAGAAATCCAATCTTAACTTTGCGGCTCAGCGTCTCTGCGAGAGTGAATTAAAACTTATGATATTGTAATCCCTCGTGTGTAACCGATGGCAGAACTGAACTTGTTATGAAACACTAAATCTAATACCCCAAAAAACAGACAATCAATCTTAATTTTTTAATAATTTCTTTACCGAACGTGATATAAATCAGTTAAGATTATTTGAACAATCCTTATATTTGGCAATCATTAAAAAAAAACTATGGACTTTATATACCAGGATCCTTATCCTATTTTAAAAGACGATACACAATACCGTAAAATCACTTCGGATTTTGTAAAAACAGAACAGCTTGGAGACAGAGAAATTCTTACTGTTGACCCAAAAGGCTTGGAACTTTTGGCTCAGGAAGCTTTGAAAGATGTTTCGTTTATGCTTCGTACTTCGCATTTGGAAAAATTAAGAGCAATTCTTGATGATCCCGAAGCAACCGATAACGACCGCTTTGTGGCCTATAATTTATTGCAGAATGCTGCTGTGGCTATTGATGGAGAATTACCTTCTTGTCAGGATACAGGAACAGCGATTGTAATGGCCAAAAAAGGCGAAAACGTATATACAGGAGCCGATGATGCCGAATGGCTTTCTAAAGGGATTTTTAATACCTATCAGGAACGTAACCTGCGTTATTCTCAGATTGTGCCAATCAGCATGTTTGAGGAAAAAAACTCAGGTTCAAATCTTCCGGCACAAATTGATATTTATGCTAAAAAAGGAGCTTCTTATGAGTTTTTGTTTTTGGCAAAAGGAGGAGGATCGGCGAATAAAACCTATTTGTACCAGCAGACAAAATCATTATTGAACGAAAAATCACTTGATGCCTTCATTCGTGCGAAAATAATGGATTTAGGAACTTCAGCTTGTCCGCCTTACCATTTGGCTTTAGTGATTGGAGGAACTTCTGCGGAAGCGAATCTGGCTGCTGTGAAAAAAGCATCTGCAGGTTATTTTGACAATTTACCGACATCTGGAAACATGGCTGGTCAGGCTTTCCGTGATTTGGAGTGGGAAAAAAGAGTACAGCTAATCTGCCAGCAGAGTGCTATCGGAGCACAGTTTGGAGGAAAATATTTTACGCATGACGTTCGTGTAATCCGTTTACCGCGACACGCTGCTTCCTGCCCGGTTGGATTGGGCGTTTCCTGCTCGGCCGACAGAAATATCAAAGGAAAAATCACCAAAGACGGTATTTTTGTAGAGCAATTGGAAGTAAATCCAAAACGTCTGCTGCCTGAAACACCGCCGCATTTGGAAGAAGCAGTAGAGGTTGACTTGAATCAGCCGATGGCCGATATTCTTAAAAAATTATCTCAATACCCAATCAAAACACGATTGAAATTAAACGGAACTTTAATCGTTGCCCGTGATATTGCTCACGCTAAAATCAAGGAATTACTGGATGCCGGTAAACCGATGCCGGAATACTTTAAAAATCACCCAATCTATTACGCAGGACCTGCAAAAACACCAGAAGGAATGGCTTCGGGAAGTTTTGGGCCAACAACGGCTGGCCGTATGGACGTTTATGTTGAGGAATTCCAAAAGAATGGAGGAAGCATGGTAATGCTTGCCAAAGGAAACAGAACCAAAGACGTAATGAATGCCTGTAAAACCTACGGCGGATTCTATTTGGGTTCCATCGGAGGGCCAGCAGCTATCTTGGCCAAAGAAAACATTCTTTCAGTTGAAGTTGTTGATTTCGAAGAATTAGGAATGGAAGCTGTTCGCAAAATCACGATCAAAGATTTCCCTGCTTTTATTATTACTGATGATAAAGGGAATGATTTCTTTTCTAATTTATAGGATGTAACTGCAAAGTTTCACCAGATTATATTTTACCGCAAATTCGCAGATTATTTCAGTTTTTTGAGATGTAAAATTTGTGAATTTGCGGTATTTTTATGACCTAAATTTATTCTAAATCATGAATCAGCTTTTATCTGTTTTTAATTCCATTCTTCCAATTTCAGAAGAAGAGCAAATGTTTATGAAACAGCATTTGTTTATAGAAAACCTGAAAAAAGGAGAAGTATACTGTGAAAAGGATAAAATCTGTAAAAAGATTGGTTTCGTATTGGAAGGTGTTTTCAAGGTAATGAAAATAGATTCCGAAGGAAATGAATACATACCGTACTTTACAAGCGAGGGACATTTTGCTGTTGCGATGGAAAGTTTTTCAGACAAAACTCCTTCTGATGAATCCGTTATGGCTGTAACAGATGCTACAGTCGTAACGATTACCAATAAAGCTTTTGATTTATTTGAAAAGGAAATAACCAATTTTTCGAAAATCGTCCATTTATTAAAAGAAAAAGCATTTTTCGAAAAATTTAATTGAGCTAGTCATTTAATTTCTGTATATTTAAGTCTTTAAAATCAGTAAATATGGGAGTATTTGAAGGGCAAA
>NZ_JBDLZZ010000014.1:0-119060 GCF_040049115.1 Flavobacterium aestuarii | reverse complement strand
GAGCCGTCGGAGAGCCCGTAGCAGGACACATTCGATGCGGTGCCGCTCACCGATACGGCTATGGCAGGCTGTGTGATGGTTACTGATTCAGATTTAGAGGAACAATTATCGGAAACTGTTAAAGTATAAGTTCCTGCGGTCAAATTATTAATTGATGACTCTGTACCAATAGTTATGTCTGATGAGTTTTTCCATAAATAATTGATTGTATCTACAGAACCCAGAATTGTACCAACTGATGCAGTTCCATCAGAATTACCATAACAAGTAACATTTGTTGAACTAATTGGCCCTAATGAAAGAACAGGTTTCACTTCTACAACGATGCTGAATGAAGAACCAATACATGGTCCTGATTTAGGAATTACCGTATAAGTTAGAGTAGCTGGGCTGCTCGATGTATTTATTAAAGTTTGACTTATTGGTCCTAAAATACCATTATTTTGAGCAGAGCCTCCAATAATAGCGCCAACAGGGCTGCTTACAGGATTAGACCATGTATAAGTTGTTCCACTAGGGACTATATCATTTACAAATACTGAGGGATCAATTGTAAAAGCGGTATTTGAACATATTACGGCATTTTTATTACAGATCTTAGGAGTTGTGCAGCAAGTTTCAACTGCAATTCCAGTTTGTGTTGTGCTGGATGTTTTTTGCGGATTGGTAGAATCTTTTACAGATAATGTAACATCCAAATTGTGGTTGCTTGTTGGAGTGTAAGTGTACGAAGCATTAGCAGAATAATCACTAACCGTAGTTGACGTTCCATCAAATATGATCCATTTATATTGGTAGGGTAATGTCCCGCCTGTTGAAGTGCTACTAAAAGTAATATTTTTAAATTCACTGATTCCAGTACAGGTACTTTCTGTGCTAAAATTTGCATTTAGAGGTGTTATAACGGTGAAAGTGGATGAAAGAGAAGCTTCAGAACAGTGTGGAGCAGTGTAACAAAGATTATTTTCATTGCCATTAGTACAAGCATTACTTCCTGCGGAATTTCCCCAACCGATGAAAACATTCTTCAAAGTTATATTTGTTGCACATAACCACGAAATTTTATCAGAATTGGCATCAAGATATATTACAAAATTGCCTGTCGTTTCCAGTGGACTGCAAGTATGTATTGTTTTTAGATATTGGTTATCAATATATACATCAGCATAAATATTTGTTCCATAACGAGTATTGGCATTTTGACTTATGGTTACTTTTATAATACCATCTACTGGTGTATCAGATGAACATGAAGAACCCAGAGGAATATACTTATCATCATTACCAGTCGATAACGGATTTAAGGCAGAAGATACTAACTCAACCTTTGCAATATTTAAATCACTTGCTTTACAATTGCATGTTATTGGAGTCTGAGCAACAAGTATAGCAGGATAGCCTAAAATACAAATGAACAATAACAAATATATATTTTTTAAATAGGTAATTTTTGTTTTCATTTTTAATGATTTTAATATGAATGACCTGTATATTACGAGAGAATATTTTTTAAATTATTTTATAGAGAATCAGTTATTAAAGCATATAAATGCTTGCTCATATTGAATCGCCAGAAATAATTTGTGATTGAAAATCAATAAATAGAAATATGCAGTGTGTAGTAACTTTTAGGAGGACGGCCTTTAATTTTAGAAGTTTTTACTTCCTGAGTAATATTAAAAAAAGCTTTTAGAAAAGATCTTAAAGATTTATGTTTTACTGCCTGTGAGATTTCAAGAGGAATAAACCAGCTGTTTCTTTTAAAAAAAGAAGACCAGAAAGAATTGTTTTCTTTAATGTTTTTGGAAAAAAAATCTTTCAATAAATTTAGGGTAGTGTTAAATTTCATGTTTGATGATTTTTTATTTGAGACAAACAGTTAACTTGATAATCATCGATTTGAAAAGAATATCTTAGCAAACTTTATGATTTGATATTATGCAATCAATAAAAACAGAAGTAGATTTTTAAATGCAATTTTGATTTGGATTTGGGAACTAAATCAAAATTTAAGACGTACAGAATTATAAAACGGAAGTAGATTAGTAATACATTTAATTTAGATTTGGGGGAAACTAAATCAAATTTTATTCAATGTTAAATCAATAAAAAAAGAAGTAGGTTTTAATTTTATTTTAATTTAGATTTGGGGGTAAATCAAAATAATAAATTGCCTTTTGATAATATGAATTTATACAGTTTATTAAGTATTAACTCTTTATTTATATAACAAATTTATAAAGATTGTTTACAAAACAACATTAATGTCCTTGAATAGCCTAAATACTCGTTAAAGAGATCTCGCTGTAAGCAAATTGCTTCAAATTAAATGTTAATTGGGTATTTTATGTATTTTTTTAACTGTTTTATTTAAAAATATTCATTTATACATGATTTTTTTAAGAAAACAATAATTGAAAGTATAGTAAAATTCTTTCCTTGGAATTGCATTAAAATTGATTTCTGTTTATATAAATCATTAATATTCAATAAAATAGTTATAATTGATTATTTTATCGGTATAAAATGCATTCCAGCATTGTTTTTAAACAGATTTAGAATCTTTTAATTGTTTTTGTAAGAAAAAAGTTTTATTAAATTGATTGTTTAAAATAAAATTAAATTTATATTCTAAACTTTTTTGTAAATTGTAATTCATTAATCAATTTTATAAATATCTTGTCTATTAATCTATATCAGAATATTTATAAAAAATCATTTGTAAGAGCATTCAATATTGTGGATTATATTGTGTATTAAAAATTAATAGTTGTGATAATATGAAAAATCTAATTTTAATTCGGCATGCTAAATCCAGCTGGGAAGCACCATTACATGATAAAGACAGACCGTTGACTTCACAAGGAATGCAAAATGCTCATTTAGTTTCCTCTCATATAAGTAAATTCCTGCCAAAAACATATACAATATGGAGCAGCACAGCTGAAAGAGCTATTGAAACGGCTTTGATTTTTGCACAGAATATAAATTTTCCTTTGGAAAGCATACTCTATAAAGATGACTTATACACTTTCGATGAAAGAAAATTGGAAAAAATCATAAAATCTGAAAGCAATGGAAATGATAACATAATAATATTCGGGCATAACGAGGCTATTACAAATTTTGTTAATAAATTTGGTGATGTATACATTGATAATGTGCCTACATCAGGATTTGTACACATTGAATTTGACAGCAATAGCTGGGATTCTATAAGTACAGGTAAGACAAAAAAAACAGTATTCCCCAGAGATTTAAAATAAATAAAAGTGTTTGAACAAAAATATATTGATAGAGAAAAAAGCTGGCTGGCTTTTAATGCTCGAGTGCTGCAGGAAGCTGCAGATGACACAGTTCCTTTATTGGATAGACTAAGATTTTTAGGGATTTTTTCAAATAATCTGGATGAATTTTTTAGAGTTAGGTTTGCTGCTATCAGGCGATTAAGCTTAAGCGGTATTTCTGGCGAAAAATATTTTGGAGGTGTTACCGCACAGCAGCTAATTAAGGATATTACAAAAATCGTTATTCAGCAGCAGTCCGAAAGTCTGCGGATACTTAATAATATAGAAGAGCAATTAGCAGCCGAAAATATTTTTATAGTTCATGAAAATGAAATTAATGAAGAACAAGAGGTTTTTTTAAAAGATTTTTTTATCCAGAAACTTAGTCCAGAGCTGGTAACTATAATCCTGAATGATTTGGCAGAATTTCCTGTATTAAAAGATTCGCTTGGATACTTGGCAGTAAAGCTTGTGATGAAAAAAAATCAGGAAGTGCGTTATGCAATCATTGAAATACCAAAAATGATTAATCGGTTTGTTGTATTGCCATCAAGTAATGAAAAGCAATATGTAATTCTGATAGATGATGTAATCCGGATGAATTTGAGCAGTATTTTTAATATTTTTAATTATGAAAGCGTGTCTGCTCATATGATAAAAATCACTAGAGATGCTCAATTGGATATAGATAGTGACTTGAGCAAAAGTATGCTTGAAAAAATATCTACCAGTGTAAAAGACAGAAGGATAGGGGAGCCTGTCCGCTTTATTTATGATCAGGAAATCAGCAAGGATACTCTAAAGTTTTTCCTTGACAAAATGAATATCGATTCTACTGACAGCATTATTCCAGGAGGCAGATATCATAACAGGAGGGATTATATGGATTTTCCTAACCTTGGCAGATTTGATTTATTATATAAAAAAAATGATCCGCTTCCAGTACCTGGATTGAGCCTGGAAGGAAGCATATTAGGAAGAATTGCTGAAAAAGATTATTTGTTGAATGCGCCTTATCAGTCGTTCTCTTATTTAATCAAATTCTTGCGTGAAGCCGCTCTGGATCCAAAAGTCAGCTCTATTAAAATTACATTATACCGATTGGCAAAAAACTCTCAGATTATAAGTTCCTTAATCAATGCTGCCCAAAACGGAAAAAAAGTAATTGTCCAGATTGAGTTACAGGCTCGTTTTGATGAAGCTTCAAATATCTCTTATTCGGAGCAGATGCAGACCGAAGGCATAGAACTTATATTTGGCATAAAAGGATTAAAAGTTCATAGTAAAGTCTGTGTAATAGAAAGATATGAGAAAAATAAAATTAAAAGATATGGTTTTATTTCGACCGGAAACTTCAATGAAGCTACAGCCAAGATTTATACAGATGTAACACTTTTTACTTGTCATCCACAAATCTTGAAAGACATTTCCAAAATATTTGATTTTTTTGATACCAATTATAAAGTACAGCGCTATAAACATCTTATTGTTTCGCCTCAGTATACAAGATCACGTTTTGTTAAATTAATTGACAGAGAAATTGGTCATGCATTGGCAGGAAGAAAAACGTACATGAAATTAAAAATGAACAGTCTCTCTGACCTGCCCATGATTGATAAGCTTTATGAAGCAAGCAATGCGGGTGTAAAAATTCAATTAGAAGTAAGAGGCATCTGTTCCTTGATTCCTGGCGTTAAAGGATTAAGTGAAAATATCGAAGCTATCAGTATTGTTGATAACTATTTAGAACATTCGAGAGTTTATATTTTTGGCAATGCCGGCTTTACCGAAGTATATATATCCTCTGCAGATTTGATGACCCGGAATATAGATGCGAGAGTTGAAGTGACGTGTCCCATTTATGATCAAGAAATAAAGAATGAATTGATTGATAATTTTGATATCGCCTGGAAAGGAAATGTAAAAGCCAGATATCATTCTTATAAATTAGACAATAAATATAGGGTTCGAAATGATGATCCAGTTTTTAGGGCTCAATGGGAAACCTATAAATATTACCAGAGAAAAGCTGAATTAATTGAAGAACTAAAAGAAGATTAAGATAACGCTAATTAAGAATTAAATTCTAAAATATAAATCGTATCCTAGAGAACATGATTAAAATTAAAAAATATGCTGCTATTGATATTGGATCGAATGCCATGCGTTTATTGATTACCAATATTGTAGAAGAAGATGATAAAGACCCGCAGTTTAATAAAAGTTCATTAGTCCGCGTTCCTATCCGTCTGGGACAGGATGCTTTTACAGTTGGCGAAATTTCTCCCGAAAATATTGATCGTATGATTGATGCCATGAAAGCTTTTAATCTTTTGATGAAAGTGCATAAAGTTGAACGGTACATGGCATTTGCTACATCGGCCATGCGTGAAGCATACAATGCGAAAGAAGTTGTCGCATTGATAAAAAAGAAAGCTGACATTAAAATAGAAATTATTGATGGCAAAAAAGAAGCAGCTATTATCGCATCGACTGATTTGCATCATTTATTAAAAACTGACGAAACCTATTTATTTGTAGACGTAGGCGGGGGGAGTACTGAATTTACTTTATTTTCTAATGGGAAAATGGTCAATTCAAGATCGTTTAAGGCAGGTACAGTCCGATTGTTGAATGAAATGGTCTGCGATGTTGTCTGGGAAGAAATTGAAAAATGGATCAGGCAAAATACCGCTGGTTATGATGAAGTTACTTTGATAGGTTCTGGTGGAAATATCAATAAATTATTTAAAATGTCGGGTAAATTACAGGAAAAACCGTTGTCATACATATATATAAATGCGCAATACTCCTATTTGAATTCTTTGACCTATGAACAAAGAATTTCTCAATTAGGCTTAAATCCTGACAGGGCAGACGTAATTGTGCCTGCAACCCGAATTTATCTCAATGCAATGAAATGGAGTGGCGCAAGGCAGATTTATGTACCAAAAATTGGATTATCTGATGGTATCGTGAAAGCGATGTATTATGGTAAAATTTAATTTTGGCAGATAAAGCTGAATCCAGTTAATTCTATAACATGATACAAAGTTTTCAATATTTATTTCAATTAACTCCAGAAGAAAGCCAGCTTTTAAAAAGTTTAATCACTACACGAAAACTGAAAAGAGGCGATTATCTGATTACCGAAAATCAAATCTGTGAAGAAATTGTATTTGTAAAAGCTGGAATTTTGCGTTCTTTTTTTATAAATTCAAAAGATGAAGAAATGACTAATTGCTTTACTTTTGAAAATGAATTTATGACAGCTTTTTCGAGTTTTATTACACAGACACCAACAGATGAAAATATTCAGGCAATTACCGACTGTGATTTAGAAATAATTGATAAATCAGCTGTTGAAAATCTCTATAATTCCAGTTTTAGATGGGCAGATATCGGCAGGAAGATTGCCGAATATGAAGTAGTAAATCTTCATAATCGCATTGCTTCTCTGCAAAAAAAATCTGCTGCAGAACGATACGAAGCTTTGTTTGTAAATCATCAAAAATACATTCAATACATTCCATTGATTTATTTAGCATCTTATCTGGGAATATCTGCGAGACATTTAAGCCGAATAAGGCAAGCTGTTGTATTTTAGGACATTTGTCCTGTTTTTAAAAAGTTTTCATGAGCTACTTTTGTTTAAAAATAGAATTATCTTTATGAAAAATATATTAATTATAAATGGTCATCCAAATCCTTCCAGTTTTAATTCTGCTTTGGCAGAAGCATATAAAAAAGGTGCAATAGAAACTAAGGCAAGTGTCGAAACAATAACTATTGCTGACTTGAAATTCAATCCAAATCTAGCGTATGGTTATCAAAAAAGAATTGATTTAGAACCCGATTTAATAACTTCGTGGGAAAAAATCAAAAAAGCAGATCATTTGGTATGGATTCATCCTGTTTGGTGGGGCGGTCTGCCTGCTATTACCAAAGGATTTATCGACAGGCTGTTTTTGCCCGGAATGGCTTTTCAATATCGTGAAAATTCAATTTGGTGGGACAAATTATTGAAAGGAAAAACGGCTCGTATTATAACTACACTTGATCAGCCAAGCTGGTATTATTATTTATTCTATTCAAAACCAAGCGTCAATCAATTAAAAAAGGCAGTATTGGAATTTTGCGGAGTGAAACCTGTAAAAGTTACCTATGTTGGAATAGTTAAAAGTTCTGATGAAAAACAGCGCGAAAAATGGCTGCATAAAATTTTTCAATTGGGAACACAGCTTAAATAAAATGATGCAGTAAAATGAAAGGCTCAAAACTTATCTAAGTTTTGAGCCTTTTTCATATAATATATATTGATGCTCGCAATTTATTATAATTTACTGATATTCATTTGATTGTTTTTTGATTAACTTTTTATTAACAAGAATTGATACTACAACGTTAGAGTGTTAATTATTCTTAGTATTTTAAGGAATTAAAATTAAATAAGTAAAAAATGATGCTATTTATTATTAATTTCACATAATATTAACCAAATATGAATCAAAAATTAACCTTATGAAATTAAAAAACTATTTTTTATTATTCTTGACTTTTCTTTTGCAGTCATTTGTTTTTTCGCAAACAAAAGCGACTGGAAAAGAAGTAATGATCCAAGGATTTCATTGGACTACTGATGTATCTGTTACCAAATGGTATGAAGTAATCAAAAGCAGCTCTTCAACTTTGCAGACAGCTGGTTTTGATGCTATTTGGCTTCCTCCACCAAGTAAATCAACAGGCGGGATGGGCTATATTCCTACTGTATGGTATGATTTGAACAATGCACAAGGAACTCAGGCACAATTAGTGTCTTTGATTACTGATCTGCATTCAAAAAATATTAAAGTAATTGCTGATATCGTAATTAATCATCGTGGCGGAACCTTGGGATGGTATGATTTTTCAACACCTTCATGGAATACGCCAGCCGAAACTTGGTCCATTTGCAATAACTCTAATATAAGTGCCAGTGGACAAAAAGGAACAGGTAACTCTGATTATGATCCCGTTGCTGCAGGCTTAAAATCTGCAGGAGAATCTGGCTCATTTTCTGCAGCAAGAGATTTAGATCATTCTAATGCATCGGTTAGAGATGGTATTAAAACTTGGATGAACTGGTTGAAAAATGATATAGGTTTTGATGGATGGCGTTATGATTTTGTACATGGATATGACGGTAAATACATCAAGGAATATAATGATGCGACAAATCCTTATTTTTCAGTTGGTGAATTACTAGAAGGAGACAGAAACAGAATTGTAAAATGGATGGATTATACAAAAGCAGGCACAGCTGTGGCTTCTTCTACTGCTTTTGATTTTTCTACAAAGAGTGCTTTGCAAAATGCTTTTAAAGATAATAATCTGAGTTATTTAAAAGATGGAGCAGGAAAAGCATCTGGATTGATAGGGGTGTGGCCGTCAAATGCTGTGACAATGTTGGATAATCATGATACAGGACCAAAACCTTATGGACAGGATTTATGGATTTTTCCGGGGGATCAAGTGCTAAAAGGATATGCATATTTATTAACACATCCGGGCATACCAATGGTTTGGTGGCCGCATTATTTTAATTGGGGCATCAAAAATGAAATTGATGCATTGATTAAAATTAGAAAAGATAATGGTTTGAGCAGTACTTCAGCCTTAAATATAGTTGCAGCTACTAATAACTTATATGCAGCTATTATTGATGATAAGATAGCTATGAAATTAGGTTCAGATAATTGGTCGCCATCTGGAACGGGTTGGACTTTGAAGTTATCAGGAACAGGTTTTGCCATTTGGGATAAAGGAACAGTTCCAGATGTCCCTAGCTTGACTAATTCACAAGCAGGCGGAACATTTTCTACAGGTACAACAGTAACTGTAGTTTTAACAGCCAATAATTCTTCCTCGACTATTTTTTATACACTAGACGGAACGACTCCAACTACTGCCTCATCTTCTGCTATTGGAACAAAAACACTTTCTATTACAGCAAATACTACTTTGAAAGCTTTTGTAAAAAATACTGCTAATGTCATTTCTACTGTGTATACAGAGAATTATGCTTTTGCTGCTGTGCCAAAATTTACGGTTTATTTTAAAAAACCTGCTGGATGGGCGTCTACAATGAAGATTTATTATTGGGGAGTCACTGGAACCGCTCCAGCTTTAACATGGCCGGGAGCTGCCATGACACAGGATTGTGGAGATTGGTATACATATACTTTCCCATCAACAGTAAGTGCCTCCAATATCATTTTTACTGATGGCACTTTGAAAACCGCTGATTTAACAGCTACTGCTGGAATTAAGTATTATGACTCGGCTTGGTTAAGTGCAGAGCCAGCAAACAGATGTCCTGTTGTTGCTCCTGATTTGACAATATTGCAAGCTGGAGGAACATTTACAACTGGAACAACAGTAAATGTTGTTTTGACTGCCAATGTAAATACATCTACAATCTACTATACTTTGGATGGAACCACACCAACTACGGCTTCAGCATCTGCAGTTGGAGCAAAAACACTCGCCGTAACTGCAAATACTACTGTAAAAGCTTTTGTTAAAAATACAGCTGGCACTTCTTCAGCAATAAAAACTGAAACCTATACTTTTACCACTCCAAGTACCTTTACTGTTTATTTCAAAAAGCCATCATCATGGGCTTCGTCAATAAAAGTGTATTATTGGGCAACAACAGGAACTGCTCCTGCAGTTACTTGGCCAGGAACTGCTATGACGCAGGATTGCGGAGATTGGTATAAATTTACTTTTCCATCCACAGTGAGTGCTTCAAGTTTAATTTTCAATGATGGAACTTTGAAAACAGCTGATTTAACAGCAACAGCCGGAATTAAATATTATGATTCAAGCTGGTTAAGCGCTGAACCTGCTAACAGATGTCCAGTTGTAGCGCCAGATTTGACAATCTTGTCTGCTGGAGGAACATTTTCTGCAGGAACAGCAGTAAATGTGGTATTGACTGCCAATGTAAATACATCTACAATTTATTATACTTTGGATGGAACAATACCAACTGTTTCTTCGGCATCGGCAGTTGGAACAAAAACACTATCAATTACTGCTAACACGACAGTAAAAGCATTAGTTGTAAATACCGCAGGAACATCTTCGGCAGTAAAAACAGAAGTTTATTCCTTTGTCAGTACTCCAACTTTGACGGTTTATTTTAAACCTCCAACTACATGGACAGGAATACCAAAAGTACATTATTGGAATGCGGTTCCAACAGGAAGCACTGCAAATACCACTTGGCCTGGTGTGTCTATGACAGCTGATGTAAATGGTTTTTATAGGTATACCATAACTGGGCCTACATCAGTAAATTTGATCTTTAATAACGGTTCTAGTGGAACTGCTAATCAAACTGCAGATTTATTAAATAAAACAGATGGTTATTCATATACTTGGGTAGCAAGTACTTCTAAAATTGGAACAAAAAAAGAGGCAGCAGCCGCCAAAAGCTCATCAATATCATTATATCCAAATCCAGTAAGTAATCTACTGCAGATTAATTCTGATGTAGCAGCTTTGGATTATCAGATCATGTCTAACACTGGAACAGCAGTTCAAGCTGGAAAAGTAAGCAGTAATACTATTGATGTAAATAGTTTGCCATCAGGTCTTTATTTTGTTAAGATTCATTTTAGAGATGGTCAGGAATATTTACAGAAAATTATAAAAAAATAACTATTGATTTAAAATCTAAAAAGCTCAAACTTATTTTTAGTTTGAGCTTTTTTATATTTATGATGCAACTGGTTTTAATAATAATGTCTTGAGCCATAACCCAATAAATAGAGCAAAAAGCAATAATACTGCAAATAAATAAAAAATTGAAATATCTGCAGTTAAGCCTAATAATAATGGACCAGCAAATCCAGCAGCAGACCAGGCTGTCAACGTGTAACCAAGTATCTGACCGTATTTTTCAGCTCCAAAAATACTTTTTACAAAAGAAGGCATAGTTGCAAAACCTGCTCCATAACCAGCAATAATAATAAAGGTTAAAGTTTGAAAAGAAATTTGGCTGGTTGAAAAAGTTGGAATTAAAGCGAAACAGGTGGCATTGATTCCGATGAAAATCATAAAAGTAGTCCAGCAGCCAATTTTATCTGAAATACTTGACCAGAATAAACGTCCAATTCCATTAAACAACCCTATAACAGCAACAAAAACTGTGGCTTGTGCAGAAGTCATTCCTACAACTTCTTCTCCCAAAACCGCAGCTTTTGAGATTATGGCAATGCCACCGCATACATTTAGAAACAATAATAACCACAAGGCGATAAACCTTTTGTCTGTTATTATCTGTTTTGGAGTCAAATCGATATTTGCGTGCTGATTTTCTGCTGTACTTATTGGATTTGCCAAATACAAAGCACTCAAGAGCATACAGATTCCGTAACCGATTCCTAAAACAGTAAAGGCACCAGACAGTCCCATTGAAGTATATAAAGGACCAATTAAAAAAGAAGCCAATAAAGATCCCAATGCAAATGACATAATAATAATTCCAGAAGCCAATCCCGGACGATCAGGAAACCATTTTACAACTGTATAAACCGGTGCAATGTATCCAAATCCTAAACCAATGCCCTGCAAAACACCATATGTCAGATAAAATAAACTCATTGAACCTATATTGACTGCCAGAGAACTTCCTAATAATCCAATGGTTAAAAACAAGGTGGCAATTAATCCAGATTTCATTGGACCAATTTTCTGGGCAAATTTACCCATGAATGCGGCTGTTAATCCTAAGAAACAAATGGCAAGGCTGAATCCTGTTTTGGTATCATGGGCATCCCAGTTTAATTCTTTTGTTAAAGGTTCTATCCACTTGCTGTATGCATAAATAGAGCCTATTGACAATTGCATAACCATTCCTGCCAATACAATCAAATATTTATTTTTTGACATAATTGTATAATTTTTTATAAAATATTCTTGAACTGTTTTATTTGACTTTTACTTTTTTGAAATATTGCCTGAATATTTCTGCCGCTTTATTTACTTCTTCGGCTGTGTGTGGTATGGTGTCTGCCAATTGGTATTCCAGGCCCAGCATTTCCCACTTGTGTTTTCCCATTTGATGGAAAGGGATGATTTCGACTTTTTCTATCGTTTTATAGGACGTAAAATATTGTCCCCATTCATGCAGGTATTCTTCCTGATCGCTCCAGCCAGGCACTAGCACATAACGGAGCCACATTGGTTTTCCAGTACTTTCTCTATATTCTGCAAGCCTGAGTGTGGTTTTGTTTTTTACTCCGGTAAGTTTTTTATGCCATTCTTTATTAATGTGTTTGACATCTAATAGCAATAAATCAGTTTTTTCTAATAACAGTTCCGTTTTAGAATCCAGCACTCTTCCATTCGAATCTAGACAGGTATGAATTCCGTTTTCGTGCAAACGGTCAAAAAAGTGAATTAATTTATCTCTTTGCAGCAAAGGTTCTCCGCCCGAAACGGTGATTCCTCCTTTTTTGCCAAAATAAGATTTTTGATGCAATGCTTTTTCAACGAGTTCCTCAATAGGTATGAAACTGCCGCCATGAATATCCAGAGTATCGGGGTTCTGGCAATACAGGCATCTAAATTGGCATCCTTGTACAAAAATGACCATTCTGATTCCAGGGCCGTCATGAGTTCCTAATGTTTCAATAGAATGGATTCGAAGTAAGTCAGGATTATGTGCATCTATTGAATCATCAGTATATTGTTGTTGCGGAAAATACATGCAATAAATAGGTTTAAAAAAACCTGCCTAAATTAACTGATTTGTTTTTTTAGACAGGTTAATGTGGTTAATTCTGTGTTTATAGGTTAGTGGCTAATTTACAAACTTTCGTGAAAAGTTCTGGTAATAACTTCAAGCTGATGTGCTTTTGACAATCGGACGAAGTTTACAGCATATCCAGAAACTCTTATTGTTAACTGAGGGTAATTTTCAGGATGGTTGTAAGCATCCATCAAAGTTTCTTTATCTAAGACATTTACATTTAGATGATGTGCATTTCGTCCAAAATAGCTGTTTAAAATCGTTGTCAGATTATCTACTTGTTCTTCTTTATCAGAACCTAATGATTTTGGAACCATAGTGAAAGTATACGAAATACCATCCTGAGCATCTTCATAATTTAATTTGCTTACAGAATTTAAGGAAGCAATAGCTCCATTTGTATCTCTTCCATGCATTGGATTTGCTCCTGGAGCAAATGCTTCACCTCCTTTACGTCCGTCTGGCGTTGAACCAGTATTAGAACCATACATTACATTTGATGTGATAGTTAATAAAGACAGGGTTGGAGTAGCGTTTTTATATGCTTTATGTTTTCTTAATTCACTTATGAAAATAGTAGTGATTTCCTGTGCGATACTGTCTACTCGGTCATCATCATTTCCAAATTTAGGGAAATCTCCTTCGATATTGAAATCCACAGTTAAACCAATGTCATTTCTTACTGGAGTTACTTTTGCATATTTTATAGCAGATAAGGAATCGGCAATAATTGAAATTCCAGCAGCTCCATAAGCAATATCAATATTTGGATCACTATCGATTAATGCCATTTGCGCTCTTTCATAATAGTATTTGTCATGCATATAATGAATGATATACATTGATTTTGCATACACTCTTGCCACTTCTGCCAATGTAGTCTTGAAGATATTCATCACCGAATCATAGTCAAGTACACCATCAGCCATTTGAGGGATGTTTTTAATAACAACAGATCCTTTATCTTCTTCGCGTCCGCCGTTCAAAGCCATAAGTAGAGCTTTAGGCAAATTGGCACGAGCTCCAAAATGCTGGATTGTTTTTCCAATTTTTTGATAAGATACACAGCAGGCAATACCGTAATCGTCAGATCCTCTGTTGGTACGCATTAAATCATCATTCTCATATTGAAGTGAAGAAGTGTCTATAGAAACTTTGGCACAAAAATCTTTAAAACCTTGAGGCAGGCTTTGTGACCAAAGGATGGTCAAGTTTGGTTCAGGAGAAGCTCCTAAATTATATAATGTCTGTAAAAATCTGAATGAAGTTTTGGTAACTTTTGTTCTTCCATCGTTAAGCTGTCCACCGATAGCCTCAGTTACCCAAGTTGGGTCTCCACCAAAAATTTCATCGTAAGCTCCTGGACGCAAATGACGTACCAGACGAAGTTTCATAACAAACTGGTCGATAAACTCTTGTGCCTCTTCTTCAGTTATTAAACCAGATTTTAAATCATTTTCTATATAAATATCCAAAAATGATGAAACGTTACCTAAAGACATTGCAGCGCCATCTTGTTCTTTTACAGCGCTTAAATAAGCTAGATAAGTAAACTGAACAGCTTCTTTTGCATTGCTTGCCGGAACTGAAATATCAATGCCGTATGAACCTGCCATTATTTTCATATCCTGCAAAGCTTTGATCTGCTCTGTGATTTCTTCTCTAAGGCGTACTTTGTGATCAGTCATTTCGCCAGCTATGGCAGCAAAGTCTTCTTTTTTTGCTTCGATAAGACGGTCTACACCATAAAGTGCAACTCTCCTGAAATCACCAATGATTCTTCCTCTTGCATAATTGTCAGGCAGTCCTGTTAATAAGTGTTTGGAACGGTATGCTCTAATTTCACTGTCATAAGCACTAAATACAGCCTGATTGTGATCTTTGGCATAATTAAATATCTTAACTACTTCATCAGAAACAGTAAGACCTCTTTCTGCAACCGCAGATTGTACTAATTTGATTCCCCCGAAAGGCTTCATCGCTCTTTTTAATAACTGATCAGTCTGAAGACCTACAATTACTTCATTTTCCTTATCAATGTAGCCTGGACCAAATGAAGTAAGATTTGAAATGACATTGGTGTCGATTGCTAAACATCCGTTGTTCTTTCTTTCTTTCAGTAAATTTTCTTTACAAATATTCCATAATCTGGTCGTTCTATCTGATGGCCCAGCTAAGAAATTTTGATCACCTTCATACGGTGAAATGTTTTGCAAAACAAAATCATATACATCAATTGAATTGTTCCAATTCCCTGTTTTAAAATATAATGTTTCAGTCGCGCTTTTCATTTTAAATAGTATTATTAAGTTATCGTCTGTTTTTCAATTTTTTGTTGAATTATACTAGTAAATTTACGGAATTTTGGGGCAGTATTTATACGGATATTTATTTTTAAATAAAATTTAAAGTATTTAATATTAAACAGTTGTTTGTATATAGTTTTCTTTATTTTAATGATTATTTTTTATATCTATTACGTTATAGATAAATTTTATATTTTATTTTATTAATAAGTTTATTTTTGTTAAAAAAAATACAAAATGAATGTTTGTATTCAAATTGCCAAAGTCTGATACCAAAAAAATGCTTTTTTTTGAACTTTGTGTTTATTTCAATAACAAATCAATACTTCATTATCCGAAAATTAAACTTAAAATATTAATTATCTAATAAACGTCTATGATAATTAATTTGTCCCAAATGATAGGTTAAATGTGAAGTGAGGTGCATTAATAAATGAACTATTGAAGTTTTATTTTCGAAAACCAGATATGGATGCTCCTGCTGCACATCTTCATCATTTAGCTGGTCCATAGCTTCATTAATTACTGTTATTGTAGCGTCAAGCTGGGGCAATGAGCTCTGTTTTTGGAACTAATGCTGCAGAAAATTCCAGATCCCTGTTCCGAATGTAATTAGTATTTCCAATTTGTGCTCCTATATAAGTATTTAAATTGCCAATGAGATGCAAACAAAGATTCCCGGCAGAATTGGAGACTGATTTTTCAATATGCCAGATTTTGCTTTCATCATGATAAGAATCGATTTCAAGTTTTAATTTGTTAAGATCTCTGTTTAATAGTGATTTTATAATTTCTACTGTCATGCGGTATGTTTTTTAGAGTATTTTTTTAATGATGCTATGGCTTGTTTCTGGATTTCTTTTTGCATAAATCCTGTCCATCCTAATAAAAATCCTTTAAAGCCAAAGGCTTGTTTAGACCATTCCCAAATGTCAAAATAATCGGTATGCTTTATAATGAGGCTGTCACGAAACTGAAATTTTGCCTGAATTACATTGACTACTTTTCTATTTGTCTTGCTGAAATTATAAGTAGCAATCCATTTGGCAGATCCTGAATATTCATCTGCTTTGATGTCAGAAAATTCAATTTTTATGTCTCCTTTGCTTTTTTCCAACAGCATTGTCCACATCCTGCATGCATCTTTGCCTTTTAGTATGCCAAAAGCAGGATCTTCAAATTGAATATTGCTATGATAACATTCGCACATAGTCTGTGCATCAGCATTTGCAAAAGCGGTATAAAATTTATGAATCAGCTGTTCGTTATTATTCATTTACAAAAAAGTTTAAGTTTAAATTGTTTTTGAAGTCATAAATTTACTCGAAAATCTTCAATAACAAGTTAGGATCAGGACAATTTTCCAGATAGTACGCTAATTTTGTCTTACTGCAAACGCCAGGATAATCCCCAAAACAGGAATCAATGTTTTTTATAATCTGAAAATGTAAATGAGGTGCATAATCGCCATTTATGGTGGCATCTCCTAATGATGCCAGCTGCTGTCCTTTAGCAAATAAATCCCCCACATTTATTGTTTCTATGCTTTTTAGATCCAAGTGGCCATATAATGTATAAAAAATATAGTTTTCTAACTGATGTTCCAGTATAATTGTTGGGCCATAATCTCCCAGATTATTATTGTTTTGAAAACTATGTACTTTCCCATCTAATGCTGCTAATACTGGAGTTCCAGCTTTTATCCATAAATCCAGGCCTAGATGGATATTTCGCTCTTCTGAGTTGGAACTATTAAAAACAGTGCTTCGCTTGTATAAATTTCGCACTTCATTATAACCTCCATATGCAATTTCTGCATTGTTATTTTTTAAAAAATTTTCAATGTATTCTTCAAAAGCTATGGCATCAAAAAAAATTAATTTGTTGATTTCTGGATTATTTTCAGATAAATCTACAGGAAAATATCGGGAATAGGGGATTGAGCTGTCAATAACTCTGATGTCTTTTAAATCTAAAAATAAGGTTTCTAAGGATTTCATTTGATTGATAAAAATAGGATAGAATAAAGATAAAAAAAATCCCAACCGATTATGGTTGGGATTGGTATTATTGCTTTTAATTTTAATACAGGGAAGGAAATTTAGAAGGATTTGCTTCATGCATCATTTCATATACTTTTTCATAGATATCTTCAGCCGAAGGTTTTGAAAAATAATCTCCGTCTGTACCATAAGCAGGTCTGTGAGCTTTGGCTGTCAAGGTTTGTGGCTTGCTGTCCAGATGGATATAGGCATTTTGATCTTCAATAATCTGCTGTAAAATAAAAGCTGAAGCTCCTCCTGGTACATCTTCATCAATAACCAATAAACGATTTGTTTTTGAAATACTTTTAACAATATCGTGATGAATATCAAAAGGAAGTAATGATTGCAAATCAATAATTTCGCAGTCAATACCCTCTTCGTACAATTCTTTTGCGGCTTGCTCGACTAGTCTCAAAGTTGAGCCATAAGATACAAGCG
Organism: Flavobacterium aestuarii; assembly: GCF_040049115.1. NCBI lineage: Bacteria > Pseudomonadati > Bacteroidota > Flavobacteriia > Flavobacteriales > Flavobacteriaceae > Flavobacterium > Flavobacterium aestuarii. Next base: position 101,182 of record NZ_JBDLZZ010000014.1, on the reverse strand, counting down.
TAATATCGGTTCCCTTTCTTAGTGTTTCTACAACGCCAATAGGAGTTTTGAATTCACCATAGTTTAAAGGCATTTTTTCTTTCAGTCGATAGCCATTTAAGCATTCAATAACTAGAGCGGGTTCATCACATTCTAATAATGAATTATAAAAGCCGGCAGCCTGTGTCATGTTTCTTGGAACTAACACATGGATTCCTCTGATGGCATTGATAATCATACCCATTGGAGAACCTGAATGCCAGATGCCTTCCAAACGATGTCCACGAGTACGGACTATCAATGGAGCTTTTTGTTTTCCAACAGTTCTATATTGCAATGTAGCCAAATCGTCACTCATGATTTGGATAGCGTATAGCAAATAATCTAAATATTGTATTTCGGCAATTGGACGCAGTCCTCTTAATGCCATTCCAATTCCTTGTCCTAATATGGTGGCTTCGCGAATTCCAGCATCGGCAACGCGCAGCTCTCCATATTTTTCCTGCATTCCTTCAAGCCCTTGATTTACATCGCCAATGTTTCCAGCATCTTCACCAAAAATTAATGCCTCGGGATATTTTGCAAAAAGAGCATCGAAATTGTCTCTCAAAATCATCCTTCCATCTGTATCAGCAATGGCGTTGACAGGATACTCAGGCAAAATTTCTTTAACTGAAAAAACATTTTTGTCCGATTCAGAAAATAAGTTGCTGCTAAATTTCGGCTGTGTTTTATTGATATAGCTGGTTATCCAATTAGATAATTCCATTTTATCATTTTCATTGACGACGAGGCGCAATGATTTTCTGGCAATTATCATTATTTCCTTTTTTAAAGGAGATTTAATGCTTTTTAGGCTAGAAATCTTTTTTTGGATTTCATCTTTTTTAGCACTGCCAGCTGAGATTTTTTCCAAAATGGCAATCAGCTCATTTTGTTCCTCTATTATTGGGCTAATAAATGCATTCCATGCCGTTTTTTTTCCTTCAAAAACCTGCTTTTTAGCTTCTAAATCAATTGCATCAAGTTCTTCAGGTGAAGCTATATTAATGGCAATCATCCATAATTTCATCTGGCGGATGCAGTCAAATTCTTTTTCCCAAGCTAATCGGGCAGCATTTTTATATCTTTCGTGCGATCCTGAACTGGAATGTCCCTGAGGCTGTGTTAATTGATTTACGTGAATTAAAACTGGAATATGATTTTCACGTGCTATTTGTGCAGCTTTTTCATAAGTTGCAACTAAATCAACATAATCCCAGCCTTTTACATTTAGTATTTCAAAGCCATTTGTTCCTTCTTCTCTTTGGTATCCTTTTAATATTTCAGAAATATTTTCCTTTGTTGTTTGATGTCTTGCATGCACCGAAATACCGTATTCATCGTCCCAGACACTCATTACCATAGGCACTTGCAGTACTCCTGCTGCGTTTATAGTTTCGAAGAATAATCCTTCGGATGTACTGGCATTTCCAATTGTTCCCCAGGCAATTTCATTTCCTCCTATAGAAAACTGATCAGCATTTGGGATATCAGTAACATTTCTGTATATTTTTGAAGCTTGTGCCAGTCCCAGTAATCTAGGCATTTGTCCAGCTGTAGGTGAAATATCGGCACTAGAATTTTTTTGCTGAGTCAGGTTTTTCCATGATCCATCTTCATTCAAGCTATGGGTTACAAAATGTCCCCCCATCTGTCTTCCCGCAGACATGGGTTCGAGGTCAATATCAGTGTGGCCATATAAACCAGCAAAAAACTGCTCAATTGTCAATTCGCCAATAGCCATCATAAAAGTCTGGTCGCGATAATAGCCAGAGCGGAAATCTCCATTTTTAAAGCATTTTGCCATGGCAAGCTGTGGTACTTCTTTGCCATCACCAAAAATACCAAATTTGGCTTTTCCGGTTAATACTTCTTTACGCCCTAACAAACTGCATTCTCGGCTTATTATGGCGGTTTTGTAGTCATTTAAGACTTCTGTCTTGAAATCTTCAAATGTTAAACTAGTATCGACTTTTTCTTTTATCATAATCAAAGTATAGCTTTAATGCTGCAAATTTAATTAAAACTATCTAGATGGCATTGTGTAATTCTGTATTTTTATATTTTTTTGGCAAATAATTTTTAGTAAAATGAATGTATTTTTATCAAATAAGTAATTTTGTTTTGATTTTATAATAATAATTCAATAATTTAAAGTTTTTATTTTGAATTAAAACCATTTTCGGGTAAAAAGATTAATTAATGATTTTGGGTTGAAAATAAAGATAAAACGAATTTTGTCTCCATAATTTTTTTCTGACAGTTCAAACCCATTCGAGGAATAAACAGGAAAGTACAATTCGAAGTAATCCTGAACCAGATTTAGACGGATTCCGCTATCATATAAAAACTCATTTGAAACTCCTTTATTTTTCACAAAGCCAAAGTCCGCATACGCATCAACCCAATTCCATAACATAGAATAACTCAAATTTGCAGTTGTCAGCCATTGATTGGCTTCAGCCGGATTTAGAAAAGATTTAAAACCTCCTTGGGAATGAATATATTGCTGGCTTAAGATTCCCGTTGTATCTGATCTGGCATATACAGCATAATCAAACATATAATCGTTTACTCTGGAAACGCCAAAGTTATAATTTTCAGTATTATTACTATTGTATAAAAAAGTTCCTGCATACACTCTGGCATTGAAATACCGATTATCATTAAACAGCTTTCGATACTCCATTTCGGTGGCTATTTTGCCAAAATAGCCCGAAACCTGTAGATCCGATAAAAATTTGACATGACTTGTAACTTCGGTTTTTATGTTGAAATATTTTAGGTTCAGAATAGAATAATTATCTGTACTGTCAATTACTATAGCCGATGGTTCTTTGTAAATGATATTATATTTCAGCGTTATAGCCTGTTTTCTATTATCACGATAATTGGGTTCTCTCAAAAATAAAGACAGGGTAGGGTATAACTTAAAATAAGCAGCATCTGGGGCATAGTGATAGTAAGAGCCATTTATGGAGTACCGTATATTGTACAGGCTTCCTTCTCTCCTGTATTGATTGTATGCAAATGTGTAGCTCCCAATAATGGATTTTGTATTAATGGAATACATAGGATTAAGGACAAACATAAATGGTTTATCATAAAAACTATAATTATAAAGACTAACGCCTGGAGAAAAGCCATCGTATTTATTATAAAAAAGAGTTGGCACATAAAATAATTGTGAGCGATGCGGATCTTCCAAATCTTCAAAAAAAGTCATTTTTAAAGGACGATTTAATGAAAATGCCTTTAATGATTTCCAGTTGTTTCTCAAATTAAATTCAGGAACTTCATTTTCATAATTAAGAGCCAGTTTATCAATATTTTTTCTTTCAAAAGTAAGAACGCTGTCTATTTGGCTGGTTTCCAGCCATTTTTTAAAAATAACCTGTTTGTCTTTAATTCCAAATACAGGCATCGGAACCACAGGAATACCTTTGTTTTTTACTGTAAATGTGACACTGTCTTTGGTATTTGAAACTGCATCAAATTTGTAATCAATTGTTTCTCTGCTATCAATAACATAATCAAAAAACCAGTCGATATTTTTTGAGGCTTTCATTTTCAGCAATTCTTCAAAATCATTTCGGTTTGTTTGTTTCTGCTTGTTTAATTCATAAAATTGCTTAATTCCAGATAAAACAATATCATCTCCCAGATAATCATCCAGATAATGAATACTCAAACCAGCCTTGTATTTATTGGCTATTTGGACATTGTATTTTATCAGCGTATTTTTAGGAGCATTTAGTGGCTGATCTAGATTTTTTCTGGCCATTAGCATATAATAGTAACTATACTGTCCATTAAAATCAGTTTGCGCCATTTTAAAACTTCTGAGCAGATAATATTTGGAGGCTGACCCCATCATTTTGCTATCAGGATGATATTTATCTATGTAGTTCATCATAGTAAATATTTGAATTCCGTCATAAATCCAATTGTCTTTTCTGGAATCCAGCCTTAAGCTGTTTTTGAGATAATTGTTCAAATACGTTTTCAGAAATTTTATTTCAAATAAAAAATCTTCATGAAAGGGACGCATAAACTTAGGCAATTGATTCAAACCATAAACAGGATTTTTTTCATAATCAGCTTCTGAAATAACTATTTTGTCAAAAGGATATATTCCAATTTGATTGTTGCTAAAATCTGCAATCCTTTTTATAATTTCAATTTTGATCGAATCGGTAAATCTTCCTGACCTGATATTGGTAAAAACTTCCAGATTGTTAATTTTGAAACTGGAATAGCTTGATTCTTTTTCTATAACAATATTGAAATCGCTTCTGTTTTTTCCAGTTAATCTGATATTGGTTTCTTTCTCATTTTGAGTAATCTGATCGATACTCAAATCGGTAGTGACGGCATTTTTTCCATCAATTTTTAGATCAATATCAAAATCTGAAACAGCATTCGCTATATCATCCAAGTTTTCATTGCTGTATTTTATAAACTTTTTGTTTTCATAGCGTGCAGGTGTGATAAACCAGTTCTTGAGATGCATGCCATATTTTTCAAAATGGCCATATTTGGTAAATTTGTCACTAGGGATTTTGGCTGCATAAGTAAGGTGCAGTTTCACTTTTTGATTGGGAAGCAAAGCGCTGTTCAGTGAAACAGTAATATAATCGGGATTTTTTTTTGTTCTTTCCCAAGTAAAAGACTTTTGATCTGTATCCTCAATTATTAAATTGATAGTTCCGCCAAGATCATCAGCCGATGCCATATGAAACTTATTATAAAACTCATCCGAAAATCTTTTGCCCATTGGGCTATCTTTTTCTGAAAAAGCATTGTTCCAATCATTCAGTACAATATGCGTTAGAGTATCATTGGATTGATTGTAAAAAGTAATTTCCTGATTGACAGTTAGTGTATTATGCTTCATATCAGCCATAACAGACATCTTGGATTGATGCTGTGCATATTGTTTTTGAGTGGCAGAAAAAACAATAAGAAACAGGATAATTTTACCGAAAGTTTTCAATCTGGGACTGGTATTTGTTTTTTAATCGTATAAAGCTAATACAATTTACGAAAAATTAAGAAAAGTTCAGTATTATACAGATAAAATACACTGAAAGCCGTTAAAATAAAAGAGCCGTTTTTAAAACGGCTCTTAGTATTTAAAAATTGGGACTCAAATCATACTTTTTATAGAATTTGTCCAGGACATCAACAACTTCATCTTCGGTATCTACAATTTTGAATAAGTTCAGGTCATCTGGGCTTATCGTGTGTTCTTTTTCTAGTAAAACAGCTTTAACCCAATCAATCAAACCTGACCAAAATGCAGTTCCCACTAATATAATTGGGAATTTTCCAATCTTCTTGGTTTGGATTAAGGTAATAGCTTCGAATAATTCATCCAAGGTTCCAAAACCTCCCGGCATTACCACAAATCCTTGCGAATATTTTACAAACATTACTTTTCTAACAAAGAAATAGTCAAAATTCAAGTTTTTATCCCTATCAATATACGGGTTAAAATGCTGTTCAAAAGGCAATTCGATATTCAAACCTACCGAAGTTCCTCCGCCCAGATGTGCTCCTTTATTGCCTGCTTCCATAATTCCGGGACCACCGCCAGTAATTACGCCATAACCGGCTTTACTTATCTTGAAAGCAATTTTTTCGGCTAACTGATAATAACGATCTTCTGGTTTTATTCTGGCCGAACCAAAAATAGTTACGCAAGGACCAATACGTCCCATGGTATCATATCCATTTACAAATTCGGACATGATTTTAAAAATTCCCCAACTGTCATTGGTTCGAATCTCATTCCATGTTTTTTGTTTAAAACTGTCTTGAATTACTTTGTCTTCGTCGTTATCAAAATCTTGTAGTTTCATATATGTTTAGTAATTTGGCAATAGTCATTAGCCATTAGTAATTAGTTATTTATTGATATTTTAGATTTTTGGTTTTGCCTGTTGGCTAATGCCTTTATCTAAGATAATTCTTTTTTCAAAAACTGTGCTGTGTAGCTTTTCTTATTTTTCGCAACTTCTTCAGGAGTCCCTTTGGCTACAAGAGTTCCTCCGCCTTTTCCGCCTTCGGGACCAATGTCGATAATATAGTCTGCGAGTTTGATGACATCCATATTGTGTTCAATAATCAATATCGTATTTCCTTTATCAACAAGTTTATTAATGACATCCATCAATACTCGAATATCTTCAAAATGCAAACCTGTTGTAGGTTCGTCCAGAATATAGAACGTATTTCCTGTATCTTTTTTAGACAATTCACCTGCCAGTTTGATGCGTTGTGCTTCACCACCCGAAAGAGTCGTGCTTTGCTGTCCAAGTGTAATGTACCCCAAACCAACATCCTGAATTGTTTTTATCTTTCTGTAAATTTTTGGAATATTCTCAAAGAAAGGAACCGCTTCGTCAACTGTCATATTCAATACATCCGAAATAGATTTTCCTTTATATCGAATCTCCAATGTTTCTCTGTTGAAACGCTTCCCTTGGCAGGTTTCACATTCGACATAAACATCTGGCAAGAAATTCATTTCTATAGTGCGAACACCAGAACCTTCACAAGTTTCGCAGCGACCTCCTTTTACATTAAAGCTAAAACGTCCTGCTTTATACCCCCGAATCATGCTTTCGGAAGTCATTGTAAACAGGTTTCGTATTTCCGAAAAAACTTCGGTATACGTCGCAGGATTGGAACGCGGTGTACGTCCAATTGGACTTTGGTCAATATCAATAACTTTGTCAATATGTTCCAATCCCTCGATTTTTTTGTACGGTTTCGGAATTTTGACACCATTAAAATAATGAGCATTCAAAATAGGGTAGAGGGTCTCGTTAATCAAGGTAGATTTTCCGCTCCCCGAAACTCCTGTAACGCAAATCATTTTACCCAAAGGCAAATCGATAGTAACATTTTTTAGATTATTTCCAGTTGCTCCCGAAAGTTTTAAAAACTTACCATTTCCTTGGCGTCTTTCTTTTGGAATCTCCAATTTCATTTTGCCATTCAAATACTGTGCTGTAATAGTATTCGATGCCAAAGTTTCTTTTGGTGTTCCAATGCTGATGATTTCACCGCCGTATTTTCCAGCTTTTGGTCCAATATCAATCACATAATCGGCTTGTTCAATCATGTCCTTGTCATGTTCAACCACTATAACCGAATTCCCAATATCACGTAATTGTTCCAAAGAATGAATTAGTTTCTCGTTGTCTCTTTGGTGCAAACCGATACTTGGTTCGTCCAAAATATACAATACACCAACCAATTGCGATCCAATTTGAGTTGCCAATCGAATACGCTGTGCCTCACCACCCGAAAGCGATTTTGAACTTCGGCTCAAGGCCAAATAATCCAAACCAACGTTCATCAGGAAAGCAAGCCTGTCCTTGATTTCCTTAATGACTTCTGTGGCAATTTTTTTCTGTTTATCAGATAGATGATTATCCAGATCCAAAAACCAAGCCGTCAAATCCGAAATATCCATAGCGCACAACTCGGATATGTTTTTTTCGAAAATCTTAAAATAATTGGCTTCTTTTTTCAAACGGGAACCTTCGCAAACAGGACATTTTATCTCGTCCATAAATTCCTTTGCCCAACGTTTAATAGTTGTCGAGCCACTTTCGTCGTGCTGGCTTTTTATAAAATGAGAGATACCTTCAAAATCTATTTTGTAATCACGGGCAACTCCTAAATTTTTAGAATTAATAGTGAATTTTTCCTTTCCGCCATTCAGAATCATCTGCATAGCCTCGTCAGAAATATTTTCGATAGGATCAGTCAATTTAAAACCATATTTTTCTCCAATAATTTCTAATTGTTTAAAAATCCATGACGATTTATATTCACCCAAAGGCGCAAATCCGCCCGCTTTAATGGATAATTTAGGATTTGGAATAATTTTTCCAACATTAATTTCATTAATTGTTCCCAAACCGTTACAATGTTCGCAGGCACCTTTTGGGGAATTAAAAGAAAACAAATTTGGTTCGGGATTTTGATAGGATATACCGGTTGAAGGACACATTAAATTTCGGCTGAAATAGCGGACTTCATTCGTATCCTGATCCAAAACCATCAAAACATTTTCACCGTGATGCATCGCTGTATTGATGCTTTCGGATAAGCGTTTGTTATTGTCAGGATTGTCTTCTATCACCATTCTGTCTACGACAATTTCAATATCATGGGTTTTATAACGATCCAATTTCATTCCTGAAACTAAGTCAAGTATATCTCCATTTACACGAACTTTCAAAAATCCCTGTTTAGTTATTTGTTGAAATAACTCTGCATAATGTCCTTTTCTTGCGCGGATTACAGGCGCCAGAATATTAATTCTTTTCCCTGAAAAATCTTTGATAATCAAATCCTTGATTTGCTCATCCGAATAGGAAACCATTTTTTCGCCTGTATTATAACTGTAGGCATCAGCTCCACGAGCATAAAGCAAACGAAGAAAATCATAAATTTCGGTGATAGTTCCAACAGTAGAACGAGGACTTTTGCTGGTGGTTTTCTGTTCGATAGCAATTACAGGGGAAAGACCATCAATTTTATCGACATCTGGGCGCTCCAAACCGCCTAAAAATTGTCTTGCATAAGCCGAGAATGTTTCTACGTAACGTCGTTGGCCTTCTGCATAAATCGTGTCAAAAGCCAATGAAGATTTACCAGAGCCCGAAAGCCCTGTAATTACCACCAGTTTTTCACGGGGAATAGAAACATCAATGTTTTTTAGATTGTGTACGCGCGCGCCTTGAACTTCTATGATATTGTCTGTGTCTAGCATAATTTTTGCAAAAAAGCAAAGTTACCATTTTGATTGATTCTTTTACTCTAACACCATAGAAGATTGTGTTAAAAATATACCATAAAAAAACGCTAATCGAAGTTAGCGTTTTCTTTTGCGGTTGGCAATATAATCTTCAATTGCTTCACGGGTTGTGAGCCAATTTCGGCCTTCTTTGTAGGCGTCGATTTTGCCTGTTCGTGCCAAGAGGCTAATGTATTCCTGACCGTAAGCCATATCGGGTTCTTGAACAATATTTGAAATTTCCTGATATTCAGTATAATTGTCTGGCATTGCAGTTTTATAAATATTCAAGGTGCGCTCCAATGCTTGACACATCAACAGGGTCAACTTTTGATAATTTCCTCCATTGGCCTGATTCAAGGCTTCGTAATATTTCTTTCTGTCATTTTTCAAAATAATCGCAGGAGGAAAACCACTTCGCATTAATATTAAGTTCATAGCTAATCGAACAGTACGGCCATTACCATCAAAAAATGGATGTATCCAGACAAATTTATGATGAAAAATAGTTGCAAGCTCAATATCATTTAGCTGTAATGGATTTGTATTTACAAATTCGATTAATTCATCTAATAAATCAGAGACTTTGTTGGCGTTTGGCGGTGTAAAATTAGCGCCGGTTATTCGGACCCCTCCATTTCGGATGCGTCCTGCAAAATCATCTTCTATGGATCTCAAAACTAAGCCGTGCAACGATAGTATATCAATACTTCGCAAAGTATAATTATCACTCACGATAGAGTAAAGATAATCAATAGCCTTATCGTGATTGTGTGTTTCAAAATGTTCTCTTAGTGATTTTCCTTTTACGGTTATCCCTTCTTGAATGACCATTTGTGTTTCACGCAGACTCATTGTGTTGCCTTCTATGCTGTTTGAATTGTAGGTCCATTCTATGGAAAGGCTTTCCCTGATTTTATTCAATGCAATATTAGGCAAGGGTCTGCTGGACTGCAGTGCTTGTCTTTTTTCATGCAATCTGTCAAAAGTGGATTGCAGTTCGTCTCGGTATGTTAAGTTGATTTCCCACATGCCACAAAGATACTCTTATTATCGGATATTTTAAAATTTTAACTATCCGATATTAATTTATTCTATGGTCATTGATTTTAATTTGGTTCTATAGGCTTCTAGTGCTACGGATTTTGATATAAAACCATAATATTTATCATCTCTTATTACAGGAAGAAATGCTTTTTTAGTTGCTTCAAACTTATTCATTACTATTTCCATGCTATTGGTTGGATGAACAACAGCAACGGGTTGCACCATAATTTCCTTGATTAAGGTATATTTTACTCGATAGGGATTGAAAATAATTTCCCTAATGTCATTAAAATGAACAATGCCCAATAATTTTTTATCCAATGAAACCACGGCAAAAATAACCTGATTGGAATGAGAGATTAAATCCACTAATTTTTCGAGATTTTCGTCTGGTGAAATGGTTAGATAATCGGTTTGAATGATTGAATTTGTCTCCAAGGTTGAAAGCACATTAGTGTCTTTATTATTGGTAAAGGCATGTCCTTTTTTGGCCAGATTCTTCACATCCAATGAATGTACTTCAAATCGTTTGGAAATTGCATAACTGATGGAAGCTACAATCATCAATGGAATCATCAAGCCATAACCTCCTGTAATTTCTGCAATCAAAAATATTGCTGTCAAAGGTGCGTGAAATAATCCACTCAAGATTCCCGACATTCCCACAACCGTAAAATTACTGATAGGCAAATGAGTCAATCCAGTTAGATTTAAAAGTTTGGAAAAGAAAAATCCAACATAAGAGCCTAAAAATAGGGCAGGGGCAAAGTTTCCTCCGTTTCCTCCGCTACCCAATGTTATCCCAGAGGCAAAAGCCTTTAACATAAATGAACACCCGACAAAAGCCAGTAATGCCCAATTATTATTTCTAAAACTTTTGAAAAGTGTATCATCCAATAACTGACCTGGATCACTTTCGGACAAAGTTCTGATGGTTTCATATCCTTCACCAAAAAGCGTTGGAAAAACAAATATTAGCAATGCTAAAATTGAGGCTCCAAAAAATGCTTTTTTATAAGATGAAAGTCGCATGTGTGCAAAATAATGTTCAATTCTTTGAAAATTTCTTGCATAATAAACACCTACAAACCCAGTCAAAACACCTAAAAATACGTAGTAAAAGATATTATGATAATTAAATGTCTGTCTGGTTGGAAAATTAAGCAATATAGTTTCATCCAATGCAATGGCAGAAACCAGTGCTCCAGTTGCACCTGCAATCATTATTGGTGTAAATGCAGAAATACTGACATCTACCAGTAAAACTTCAATTGCAAACAGAACGCCTGCAATTGGAGCATTAAAAGCGGCTCCAATTCCTGCTGCAACACCACAGCCTATTAATAATGTTCTGTCTTTATATGATAATTTATATTTTTGGGCATAATTGGAACCAAATGCAGCTCCAGTAATTACAATTGGGCTTTCCAATCCAGCCGAACCTCCTAGACCTACTGTTAAGGAGCTTGTGGCAATCTGTGCGTACATCTGCTTTTTAGGAATAATACTTGCTTTTTTGGCAACTGCATATAAAATCTGTGATGTCCCTTTTTCAATAGAGCCTCCCAAAAATCTATTAACGACAAAAACGGTAAGCACGATACCAAAAACAGGCAGCATTATTTTAACTATTCCTACGTTAAAAATATTGGTATGAATAGTAACGTAAGTAGCAAATCGAAAAACCCAGTGGGCAAAAGTCTTTAGAACAATAACTGCTAAAGCTGATGAAATTCCAACTAAAACACTAGATAAGAAAATAAAATTCTTTGGACTTAAAATAGATTGAGCTAAGCCTATTATTTGTTCTAGTTTGGAAAGAAAAGCTTTTAACATTATATCTTTAATTGCATTGATTTATTACAAAAATAAGATTTTAAATTCGAAAAATACGGCAAACTATTCCATTAATGACATCGCATGTTTGGCGACAATCCCAAAGTTGTAGCCCTGTGCCTGATCATATCCTGCATAATTGACAGCAATGAGCTGTCCGCATTCATTAAACACAGGCGAACCGCTGGCTCCGTGTGTAGAAGTCACGTTGTACTGCACACTAACGCCATCCGATTCCTTATTTATCTGTCCTTCATAAACTTGAACTTTTATGCCTTTGCGAGTATTGGCTAATTGCATTCCCATTGGATAACCAATTAAAATAGCATTAGTCCCTGGTTTTAGACTTGTGTCATCCTGTACTGCATTATCTAAATCTACAATATCATTAACCGAGGCGGGCAATTTTTCGCTCTTAAGCTGTAAAATAGCAACATCAACTTCGTCTTCAGCAGCAATTTTAAGTACATTGCATTGTAGCCAATCGTCTTTTGAACCGTGCAATGCCACACTTATTTCGACCGTATTGGGAATAATTTCTATGTCATCCAAATTAGTGTAAATTACTTGACTGGTAACAGCACTTTCTTCCGATTTATTATCAGCTATTAAGTCATTTACTTCGTTATTGACATTTGTTGAATCTACATTGGCAACAGGTGCAGTATCTTCTGCAGCGGCTTCTTCTTCAGAATAATCTCCTTCTTCATCACCGCCATAATAATCATTCCAATGTGATTCCAGATACGTTTTGTAATCTTTTTTATTTATGGTATCTGGCAGAATTGCTGCAATATGATTTTTTAATTCACTAAAATCATCTGTTTTTGGCTCAGCGTATTTCCATGGTTCGGCTACGTGATGGTTAGTTACAATTTTTCCATCTTCAGAAACAAAGAAACCTGTCCCTGAAATTGTTTTTTCTTCAAATGAATTATCATCAACGTCTATCAGAAATGGTTCTGAACCTTTGATTGAAATCTGCAAAGCGTAAGTATGTTTTACTAAAACAACAGCATCTTTGTATTTTTCGTAAATCTGAGTTTGGCTATTAAGGCAAATGGTTTCTTTTTTATTGAATTTTGCCCAAACACGAGGAATAATAATTACGCCTAAAACAACTATAACACCAATTATTAGGGCTATTTTTTTATTTCGGGCTTTAGTATCAATTGCTGTATTCTGGTTATTTTTTTCTTCTGGAGAATAATTTTCGGTCATTAGTATCAAATTTTTATAGCCCAAATTTAATAAAACAAACCTCACTTAATCTATTAAGTTGTATTAAATTTTTAAAAAATTATTTATAAATACAATCTGTTAATAATCAGAAATTTGAAGTCATTTTGTTTGGGGAATAAATCATTAAATTTAAAATCCTGAAGCCTTATCATCACCTCTAAAATCTGCACCTCCTTCTAGTTTTCCGTCAGGCAGAACTAAAATGGCATCTACTTTTCCAATTACTGGAGTTGTCTTTTCATTGATAATATATCCTTTTGATTTTAGCTTTTCGAATGTTGAATTATCAAAAGTATCTGGTTCAAAAGTAATAATATCAGGCAGCCACTGATGATGAAATCTTGGAGCATTTACGGCTTCCTGCATCCCAAAATGATATTGATATACATTGATGATTGTCTGCAGAACCGAAGTAATGATTGTTGAGCCGCCTGGCGAACCAACGGCCATAAAAAGCTTTCCATTTTTTTCGACAATAGTTGGTGTCATAGAACTTAGCATCCTCTTTTGCGGTGCTATGCTGTTGGCTTCATTACCTACTAATCCAAACATATTGGGTTCGCCTGGTTTTGAGCTGAAATCGTCCATTTCATTATTTAGAAAAAAACCTAACTCATCACAATAATATTTAGAGCCAAAGCCATCGTTCAGGGTTGTTGTTGCAGCAATTGCATTACCAAATTGATCAACAATCGAATAATGAGTGGTTTCGGTACTTTCATTATAATTTATATTACCATGTTTAATTTCAGAAGATAAAGTGGCTTTATCTATATTAAAACTAGACATTCTTTGTTTTAAATAATCATCAGCCATTAACTCTTTCAGTGGCATTTTTACAAAATCGGGATCACCTAGAAAATAGCTTCTATCGGCATAAGCTCTTCGCTCAGCTTCTACAATTATCTGTATTGATTCGGCAGAATTATGTCCCATTTTGGATAAATCATATGGTTCAATCATTTTTAAGATTTGTGCCAGGCATATTCCCCCGCTGCTTGGAGGTGACATTGAAATTACCTTTAAATCCTTATAATGAAATGACAATGGGGTTCTCCACTTGGCTTCGTATTGTGCTAAATCTTTCAGGCTGATGATTGCTCCTTTTTCCTGAAGATATTTTACTAATATTTTAGCAGATTGTCCTTTGTAAAATTCATTTTTTCCATTTTTAGCAATACGCTTCAAGGTTTCTGACAGTGCAGGATATTTTACAGTATCATTTTCTTTAGAATTAGTATTGAATGTACAATTTTCGCCATTAATTTTAATGATCGCATCTTTATAATTAGCCAATGTCCGTTGCTGTTTTTTGGTAACAATAACTCCTTTTTCGGCTAATGCAATTACAGGCTTTAAAATTTCGGACATTGACATAGATCCGTATTTTTTATTAACGGCAAACATACCGGCAATTGTACCTGGAATACCAATTGCAAGAGCTGTTTCGGTACTTTTACCTTTTATAACTTTTCCGTCCTTGTCTAAAAACATATTTTTGGTTGCTGCCAAAGGTGCTTTTTCTCTATAATCCAGACAGCCAATCTCACCATTTGCTTTGCGAAATACCATGAAACCTCCACCGCCAATGTTTCCTGCAAAAGGATAAGCAACTGCCAAAGCCAGCTCGGTTGCTACCATTGCATCAAACGCATTGCCTCCTTTGCGCATAATTTCGATACCAATTTTTGAAGCTTCTTCACGTGCCGAAACTACCATAGCCTTGTCTGCTATCAGTCCTGTTGTATGTTTAATTTCATTTTGGCCAAAACAATTTATGGATATAGCCAATAGCAGAAATATTATTTTTTTCATGTTCATATAGAAAGTAATTTCTGGTGAGATTGAATTCTTATATCTTCAAAAAATGTTATGAATTCTTCTTCAAATTCAGTGTAGTATTCCCTAAGCTCATTGGATGCATACCGCATTTTGGACTCATTTTTGGTACGGGAATCCATTTGTGTCAGTATTCTGTGGATTCCTTCAATACTCTGATAGCTCATTAACCAATTATGCTCAATCATATATGGCAGCATTCCCTTGGTTCTTTCAGACAAAAGGTTATAATTGTCTCGTAGTGACTGGTAGAAATTATTTGTAAAATCATTAAGGTTTTCATCTGAATAACTGCTCCAGTTTTTGGCTAAAAAATGGTCGTACAGTACATCTGCAATTACTCCGGCATAATGATGATATTTTTCGTGCAAACGTTTGGTACTTTGCCTGAAAACAGGATGAGCATCAGTGTAAGTGTCTATAAATCGGTGCAGAATAATTCCTTTCTGGATTTCTAATGGATAGTTTTCAAAATGTTTTCCCCGGATTCCATCTGCCATGAAATTCCCGATTTTTATCAAATCGTTGTCTCCTGATAAATATATATGGGCTAAGAAATTCATTTTTTTAAGCTTTGTGTTTAGTAAAAATAGAAAACTTTATCCAAAAACTTAGCCTCTTGGTCACTTAGTTACTCAGCAACTTTTTTATATTTGTAATAAATAACCATTTAATAATATAAAATGACTTTAATAAAATCGATATCGGGAATCCGAGGGACTATAGGAGGAAAAGTGGGTGATAATCTGACTCCTGTGGATGCGGTGAAATTTGCTTCGGCATACGGAACCTGGCTAAAAAATTATTCAAAAAAGGATAAGTTAACTGTTGTTGTAGGCCGTGATGCGCGCATTTCGGGACCAATGATTCATAATCTGGTAATCAATACACTTATTGGATTAGGAATTGATGTAATTGATTTGGGCTTATCTACAACGCCAACTGTTGAAATAGCTGTACCATTGGAAAAAGCTGACGGCGGTATAATTTTGACAGCTTCACATAATCCAAAACAATGGAATGCCTTGAAACTGCTGAATGAAAAAGGTGAATTCTTAAGCGGAGCAGCAGGAGAAAAAATTTTAGAAATTGCCGAAGATGAAGCTTTCGATTTTGCAGATGTTGATAATCTAGGTCAAATAACTGTAAATGATGCTTATATGGACATTCATATCGACGAAGTATTGAATTTGCCATTGGTTGATATTGAAGCGGTTAAAGCAGCTAAATTTAAAGTAGTGGTTGATGGTGTAAATTCATCGGGAGGAATTATTGTTCCAAGGCTATTAGAATTGATGGGAGTCGAAGTGGTAAAGTTATACTGCGAACCAAACGGCCAATTCCCTCATAATCCGGAGCCTTTAAAAGAGCATTTAACCGATATTTCGGAATTGGTCGTTAAAGAAAAAGCACATTTTGGAATTGTTGTAGATCCAGATGTAGACCGTTTGGCTTTTATCAGTGAAGATGGTGAAATGTTTGGTGAAGAGTACACTCTGGTAGCTTGTGCCGACTATGTTTTGAGCAAAACTCCTGGCAACACAGTATCAAACATGTCATCTTCCCGTGCGTTGCGCGATGTGACCAATCAACATAACGGAAGCTACGAGGCAAGTGCAGTAGGTGAGGTGAACGTAGTGGAATTGATGAAGAAAAACAATGCCATCATTGGAGGAGAAGGTAACGGCGGAATCATTTATCCTGAATCGCACTATGGCCGTGACAGTATGGTGGGTGTTGCTTTGTTCCTGACACATTTGGCAAACAAGAAAATTTCAGTTTCTGCGCTGCGTGCTTCGTATCCAGAATATTACATGAGCAAAAACAAAATTGAGTTGACTCCACAGATAGATGTTGATGCAATTCTTGCTGCAATGATCGAAAAATATAAAAACGAAAATATCACTACAATTGACGGAGTAAAAATTGACTTTGCCGAAAATTGGGTACACTTAAGAAAATCCAATACAGAGCCAATTATTCGTATTTATACCGAAGCTTCTTCTCAAAAATTAGCCGATGATCTGGCCATGAGAATTATTGATGAAATAAAAGCTGTGGCTGGAATTTAAAACTGAAAAAACCGACTTTCGTCGGTTTTTTTGCCTCCTGTCGGGATGACTGGATTCGAACCAGCGACCCCTAGCACCCCATGCTAGTACGCTACCAGGCTGCGCTACATCCCGAGGTTTTGGTATGCAAATATATTTTTTTGCCGATAAAAAAAGAAATATAAAACTCATTTTCTCAAAACAAACACGCTTTTTTCTTAGAGCTGAAAGAATAGCTGTTTTTGACGGCATAGTTTCCTGATTTTTGTTGCAATTCATTCACAAAAAGAGGCTGTGATTTTCACTTCAGTTATATAGAGAAATAATTGAACTTCTGGTATAACGGATTATCAAATCTGGTGCAGAAAAATAAAAAATCTATAGATTAAATAGAGATTTTCTGATCAGCAGTTTTGTTGAGTGTTTTATAAAAATACAAATCCAGTAGAAGGATAATTTAGCAATAATCAGGATTATTTTGATAAAAAACAATAAAAACACAAAGATTGGAATTTGAATTTATCCAAAAAACAATATATTTGAAGCTAAATTTATATAGGATGCCTACACCAGAAACTGCCATATCGCTAGAACATTATTTCAAGCAATTTCGTGACAATATTATTGGCATAGATCAAGAATTTGATACTCCTTATGGCCGTCAAAAAATTATATATACGGATTGGACAGCAAGCGGACGTTTATACCGCCCAATTGAAGAAAAGCTAATAAATGAGTTTGGTCCATTTGTTGCTAATACTCATACCGAAACTACAGTTTCGGGAACGGCTATGACTAAATCGTATCATAAAGCCCGGCATATAATTAAACATCATGTAAATGCCAATTCCAATGATGTTTTAATTACCGATGGAACTGGAATGACAGGTGTAGTCAATAAATTTCAGCGAATTTTAGGCTTAAAAGTTCCAGAAAACCTAACAGAGTATTTTGATATTCCAGCCGATAAAAAACCAATTGTTTTTATTTCGCACATGGAGCATCATTCCAATCAGACGTCATGGCTGGAAACTATTGCTGATGTTGAAGTGATCCCTTCCTGCGAAGAAGGCCTGTTTAGCCTTGAGAATCTTACGGCTTTATTAGAAAAACATAAACACAGAACCTATAAAATTGCTTCGATAACTTCCTGCTCGAATGTTACTGGTATTAAAACTCCATATCATGAAGTGGCTAAACTCATGCATCAGCACAATGGTGTCTGTTTTGTAGATTTTGCCTGTTCAGGACCATATGTAAAAATAGACATGCATCCCGAAGATCCCGAATCATATCTGGATGCTGTTTTCTTTTCGCCACATAAATTTTTGGGTGGGCCAGGAACTTCTGGAGTTTTAGTTTTTAATAAAAAATTATACCATAACATGATTCCTGATTGTCCGGGCGGAGGAACTGTTTCCTGGACAAATCCGTGGGGAGAACATAAATATCTGGATAATATTGAAGATAGGGAAGATGGGGGTACGCCCGGCTTTTTGCAAGTGATAAAAACCGCTTTGGCTATCCAGCTGAAAGAACAAATGGGTATCGATAATATTCTTAACCGTGAAAGGGAAATTGTTGAATATGTTTTCAATACTTTGAGTCCAGTTTCGAATATAAAAATTCTGGCCAATCAGCATCAAAATCGTTTGGGAGTAATCTCGTTTTTTATCGAAGATCTGCATTTTAATTTGGGTGTAAAGCTATTGAATGATAGATTTGGTGTCCAAACACGTGGAGGATGCAGCTGTGCTGGAACTTACGGGCATTTTTTATTGCATGTTGACCAAGAAACCTCTAATAAATTAATTGACGAAATCAGTCTGGGAGATTTAATCCGAAAACCAGGCTGGATCAGGATGTCAATCCATCCAACCACAACCACTGCCGAAATTGAATATGTATGCAGCAGTATCAAATCATTAGCAGAAAATCATAAAAACTGGTCACTAGATTATGACTATAATAAAGATACCAACGAGTTTATTCATAAAAATGCACAGGAATTTGAAGATACGCTAGTACAAAATTGGTTTAAGCAATAAAATCCTAATGTTTTTTAAATAAAATAAACAAAAAATCACTTTTCATATATTCTGAAAAGTGATTTTTCGCATAATAGAACTTTTAATTTTCTTAAATCAAAAGGTCCAGATTTATTCGCTCTCTCTTCTATATTTCCATCTTTTGTGTGTCCATAAATAAAATTCTGGAGCTTCGTAGATCTGTTTTTCCAAAAGTTTTAAATATTGGTCTGTCAATTCAAAATTAGGAACTTCTTTCGGATTGTCTGACAAAAGTTCAAGAGTAGCTTCATAATGCCCACGCTTTACTTTTTTGGTATTCAGATAAATCAAATTCATGTTGTATCTTTTGGAAAGCATCTCTGCTCCAACATGTACAGGCACTTCAATTCCCATGAATTTGGACCAATGCAGTGCACCCTTTGCTTTGGGAGATTGATCGCTGGCAAAACCATATAATGCCAAAATATTATTTTTGTTGTTATTGATTATTGTGGGTACTGTCTGTTTAGTAGTGATTAATTTAGCATTGAATTTGGAACGTATTTTATGAACCAATTTGTCAAAATAGGGATTTTTAATCTGTTTGTAAATTCCGTAGCCAATAAAATCAGAGTAGTAATTCATGGAGATAATCCATTCATAACTAGCATAGTGTGAACATATTATTGCAACGCTCTTTCCTTGCTTTTCTATTTCTTTATACATGTCTATGTTCTTGAAAACAAACCTTTTGCAGATTTCTTTTTTAGAGATGTTCATTGTTTTAATCATCTCCAGAAACATATCACACATATGATGATAGAATTTTTTTTCTATAACCAATCGTTCTTTATCTGTAAGTTTTGGGAGTGCAATTGCTAGATTTTGCCGAACCGTTTTTTTGCGATATCCAATAATCCTGTAAACAAAAAAATAGACAATATCTGAAAAAAAATATAGTAATCTAAAAGGAAGCATAGAGATACTCCATATAAGAGGATAGGCAAGCAAATAAACAATGTACTGCATCTAATGAAAGTTTATGCAAATATAAATAAATAATATTTCCTTTATATTTATTGAAAACTTAGAATAGACAGCTGTGGTAATTTTATGTTTTTTTTAGGAAATTTATCGGCAATGCTTCCATCTTTTGTGTGTCCATAAATAATATTCCGGAGCTTCATAGATTTGCTGTTCGACTAATTTTAGGAAATGGTCTGTAACTTCATAGTCCGGTACTTGTGCAGTATTCTCAGAAAGGATTTCCATAGTAGCTTCATAATAGCCACGCTTTACTTTTTTTGTTTTCAGAAAAATAACATTCATATCGTATTTTTTCGATAACATTTCGGCACCAGTGTGAACAGGTACTTTTATTCCCATAAATTTTCCCCAATGATAGGCACAGTTTTCTTTTGGAGATTGATCACTGGCAAACCCGTATACTGACAATATTTTATTTTGGCAGTTTTTTTCAATTGTAGCTATTGTCTCTTTCGTTGTTATCAGCTGTGCATTAAATTTGGAGCGGATTGTATGTATCAATTTATCAAAATAAGGATTTTTTATCTGCTTATAAATCCCAAAACTTTTAAAAGTGGTATAATAATTCATAGATATAACCCACTCATAACTGGCATAATGAGCACACATTATGGCAATGCTTTTTCCTTTTTTTTCTAAATCGGCATAGACTTCAAAATTTTTAAAAACGTATCTTTTACAGATTTCTTCTTTCGAAATATTCATCGTTTTAATCATTTCAAGAAACATATCACATAAATGATGGTAAAATTTCTTCTCAATAATCAATCGCTCTGCATCAGATAAGTGCGGCAATGTCAAAGCTAAGTTCTCCCTCACTGTTTTTTTTCGATAACCTACAATTTGATACAGAATTATATATACAAAATCCGAAAAGAGATATAATAACCGAAATGGGAGCATTGAAATACACCATAATAAGGGGTAAACAATAAGGTAAATTAGGTATTTCATTTTTTTAATTTGGCCAAATATAGTTTATTAATTTACTTTTAAAATACTTTGATCATTTAAATCATTCATTTAACATATTAATAAATAACAAACCCTTTTTAAAATAAGAATTACCTTTAATTCATTGTTAACGGTAGTATCTGGATATAAAATATTAGTTAGCTTTACAGTGAATTTAAAAAAAATACACCTATTTATGAATATCATTTTAATTGCAGTTATTGCTGCAAATGTATTAATCAGCTACAAAGGATTTAATGATCACTCTTTTTTTAGAAAATATGAGTTTCACGTAGGAAGTATTCGTGCTGGAGAACAAATCCGAATGCTTTCGTCAGGATTTCTCCATGCCGATATAGGTCATTTATTGTTCAATATGCTGACCCTTTATTTTTTTGCACCGGTAGTTTTTAGCTTTTTGGGCACATTTTCATTTTTGCTTGTCTATTTTGGAAGCTTAATTTTTGGCAGTTTATTGACAATGTCGTTTCATAAAGATGATTATGGCTATAGAGCTGTTGGAGCTTCGGGTGCAGTAACAGGTGTACTGTATTCGGCTATTTTATTACAGCCTGACATGATGTTAGGTTTGTATTTTATAATTCCAATCCCTGCTTATTTGTTTGGTATACTATATCTGCTGTATTCAATTTATGGCATGAGAGCAAAAAATGACAACATTGGACATACTGCTCATTTTGGAGGGGCAATAGGAGGGTATTTAATAACGTTATTAAGAAATCCCGAATTAATACATGAACACACTTTAATGACAGTATTGTTAGCGATACCAATAGTTATTTTATTTGGCATGGCAAAAATGGGTAAACTTTAAAAAAAATAATTTAAAATTAAAAGCATGAAAAAATCAATTGCACTCTTAGTCTGTTTTTTTACTTTACTGGCTTATAGTCAAGAAACAAAGCCGGTTCCTCAAATAAATACTTCAGGTGAAGGAAAAATTAAAGTAGTGCCGGATCAGGTCGCCATTAAGGCAACAGTAGAAACAAAAGGAAATAATGCAAAAGAGGTTAAAAAACAAAATGACCAGCAGATGGAAGCTGTTCTGAAAGTAATCAAAAGCATGAATATTGCTCCTGCAGACTACAAAACAAAGAGAGTTTCGTTAAATCCGCAGTATGATTATGAAAAAAAGAAACATACCTATAATGCGACACAAACTATTGAAATTTTATTAAGGGATTTAGCGAAATATGATGACCTGATGGAAGGTATTGTTGATCAAGGAATTAACAGAGTTGATAATGTTACTTTTCAATCGTCAAAATTAGCACAATATCAGGCAGAAGCCCGTAAGCAAGCTATGAAAGATGCCAAAATGAAAGCTGAGGACTATGTATCAGTTTTAGGACAAAAAACTGGTGCGGCAATAACTATTACAGACAACACCCAAGTCTATTATCCTCAGCCAGTATATGCGATGAAATCTATGGCAATGGAAGCCGATACTGCAGCTCCAAGACAAACAATGGCTGCTGGCGAAATTGAGATCACTGCCAATGTGAATGTGAGTTTTAAATTGGAGTAAAGCTTAAAAATCAAAGTCCCATTACTATTGCAAAATATGATGGGGCTTTTTTTTTGCAGCGAATTTGGATTTCCAAAAAATAAACTTTTTAGCAGTAATATTTTTATCCAAAAGAATTATTATTATCGTATTTAATTTGCTGTGAAACTGCAAGCAAAGGCTTAAAACTTATTATTTTACTTATTTTGAAAGCTGGAAAGTAATAATAATTGTATATTTATAATTATTCTTAATTAGTAGCGATGATAAAAGATGATAATTTGTATACAATTCTGATTATAGAAGATAATTTAGGTGATTATTTTTTGGCAAAAGAATATCTGGAAGAAATGTTCCAGAACCTTGAAATTTATCATTGTCCAAATTTTACACAAGCAGAAAACTTTAAAAAAAGCAGTAATATAATTTTTGATGTAATACTTTTGGATTTAAGCTTGCCTGATAAGGATAAAGATTCCTTAATGAAGGAAATATTATTGCTTTTTAGCACAACTCCAATAATTGTTCTTACTGGCTATTCAGATTTTTCATTTGCAACAAAATCAATTGCATTGGGTGCATCAGATTATTTGTTAAAGGATGGCTTAAATGGAATGATATTGTACAAAAGCATTGTATACAGTATTGAAAGAAATAAACATGTATTAAAGCACGCTGCATCTGAAAAAGAATATGCGGATCTGTTTCATTTAAGCCCCCAGCCCATGTGGGTTTATGATAAAGCAAATGATCATTTTGAGGTAATAAACAATGCGGCAATAAATCATTATGGATACACAAATGAAGAATTTATAAAATTGAATTATAGTGATATTGAAGTGTTGGATTCTAATGAGGAAATGCAGGAAACAACTTCAATCTACCCCGCAAAAATAATCCAGCACAAAAAGAAAGATGGCCAGAAAATATATGTTGAGATCGTTAGCAATACAATCATATATAAAGGCAAAGAGAGGGAAGTGGTGCTGGTGAATGATATTACTGAAAATCTTAAGCATTTAGAAGCAATAAGAATCCGAAACAATGAATTAACTGAAATTCAATGGATACAATCCCACATAGTCAGGGCTCCGGTTGCGAGGATTTTGGGGCTAATTAACTTAATTACCGATGATATTGAGACCGATCTTGCCGAGGTAAAAAAGATACTTAAATATATAAATACTTCAGCAAATGAGCTTGATGATATAATTAGGGAAATTTCTGCAAAAACTGATAAATTTAAAAAGTAACCGCATAAGCTATTTGAAATCAAAGCAGTAAAGGAACCGTTTTTTGAGCAAACAATTTTCGGTAATTATGCCAGAATTTTTTGTTTCGGAATAGTGAAATAAAACTCACTGCCTAAATTAACAGCTGATTTGACCCAGATTCTGCCTCCCAATGATTCTACTATTTTTTTTGTAACAGCTAATCCCATTCCTGTACCGCTGTATTCATCTTTATTATGTAAACGCTGAAAGATTACAAATATTTTTTCAAAATATTCCTCATCAATACCAATACCATTATCTTCTACTTTAAACTCCCAATAATCGTCATCTGATGTAAACGAAATCCTGATAATTGGAGCAGTATCTTTCCTGCTATATTTTAAAGCGTTTCCAATGAGATTTTGAAATAATTGCAAAAGTGGTGATTTATGAGATTTAATAAGTGGAAGAGGCTCAATTACAGTAATAGAAGCGTTCATTTCATCAATCTGTTTGCGATAAAGGATTTTTATTTCTGTTATTAAGATATTCAAATCGATAAATTCTGCTGCTTCATTGCTTTTTCCTACCCTGGAATATTCCAAAAGATCAAGAATCAGCTGGCGCATTCTCTTTGCACCATCTACAGCAAAGTCGATATAATTTGCAGCTGTTTCATCAAGGTCGGCCCCATATTTTTTGTTGAGCAGCGTAAGGAAGCTGGTTACCATGCGTAATGGTTCCTGCAAATCATGCGAAGCAATGTAAGCAAACTGCTCCAGTTCATGATTAGAAGTAACGAGTTCAGCTTTTTGCTTTTTTAAATCTTCATTCAATTCAATCAGTCGTGTTTCATACGTTTTTCGATCCGATATATCTCTTATAAAAGCACAAAAGAATTCATCTCCATCCTGTTTTATAGGTAAGACTGTCAATTCAATTGGGAATTCTTCACCATTTCTTCTGATAGCTGACAATTGTAGCAATATGTTTATTGCTGATCCTTTGCCGGTTTTCAGGTAATTTTTTATGCCATTATCATGCATTGCCCGATATTTCGTCGGAATAATCAGCTCTGATAATACTTTGCCTAATGCTTCATCTGCTTTCCATCCAAAGATCAGATCTGCCTGTGGATTCCAAAAAGTAACTTTTCCTTCCTTATCTATGCAGATAATTGCATCTAGTGCAGCATTCATTATTAATTTGCGTCTTTCTTCGCTGTTTTTAATCTGCTCTTCTATTTTTTTTCGTTCATCTATGTCCTGAAAACTGCCATAAATTCTATTGTAATTCCCGTTTACATACTCCGCTTCGCCAATCATTCTTATCCAGCGTTCATTTCCTTTACCAGTAATAATCTGGAATTCATCATCCCATGATTTCCCCGTTTTAAATGCCCGTTTTATATATCTGTTTATGGCATTTCTGCTTTTGCCTTTTTTATAAAAACTGAGTGCTGTCTGCATATCAGGAATATATTCAGGTTCTACATCGTGAATTTCCCGGGTAATATCGGACCAAAAGAAAATGTTTTTTTGCCTGTCTACTTCCCAGCCTCCAATTCTGGCAAGCTGATTGGCTTTTTGCAATAAATCTTCTAATTCTTTCTTTTCGGTAATGTCTTTGGCTACGCCATAAATATTATTTTCCTCTTTAACATAAATAGCATTCCATGCCAGCCACTTTATATTTCCTGATTTAGTTATATATCTATTTTCAAAATAAAAAGTATGTTTGTTTTTGGGCAGATTATCTGCCTCATCTGCAGATCTGGACCGGTCATCTGGATGAATCAGATTTGTGTAAGGTACCGCAAGCAATTCTTCTTCACTGTAGCCTAAAAGTTCACATGCTACAGGATTTATTCTTTTGAAATAGCCATCTAAGCCAATTATAGCTATTATATCGGGAGCAAAATTAAATAACTGATTCAGTTCTTGTTCTAATTGCTTCCGTTTAATCTCTGGTGCTAAATAGCTGGCAAGTGATTTGAATAATGTCGTATATTTTGCACTATCATTCATCTTGTAATCAAGACCAAAAGTGATTACACCAATAATATCGCTGTTATACAGCAATGGTAATGCAATTATTGTTTTGATACCAAATTTTTCTGCTGATTTTGCGCGTACAGAATTTTTATGATGTTTCAAATCTGTCCATATTGCCATTTCTTTGGTTTTAGCAGCGATTGCTACAATACCATCTCCAGCAATGAGAGTTTCCGCAGTAGTGGATTCGGATAGAAACAGCTTTATTTTTTCGTTTGCCGAATAACAGCTCACTCTGTTAATTATACGTCTGTCTGTGGTCATAAGCCACGCTTCAGTAAAGCTGAAATGCCCAAAATCTACTATATGTTTCAGGGTTCTGTCTAATGTTTCATATAATTGTAATGATTCGTTGAATACAGCACTGATTGTGGCAATAAGTTCATTTTGAAGTTCTTCGTTTTTACGTACTGTCACATCTCTTTCAATAGCTATCCAATGAGTAAAGCCGCCATTGGCATCTGCTACAGGACTAACGGTGAAATTATTCCAGAATTCTTCTCCATTCTTTTTGTAGTTAATGATGGTAATTTCGCAGGATTCCCACATTTCAAGAGCAGTGCGTAAACGGTCTAATTCTCTCTTGTCTGATTTTGGACCCTGCAATAAGCTGGGGCTTCTGCCGATAACTTCCTCAGAAGAATAACCCGTCATTTGGGTAAAAGCTTCGTTTACATATATAATTTTTGGACAGGATTCATCAAGTGCTTCTGCTTCAGTAATCAGTACAGCGTCATAACTGTTGGTTATAACGGAACTCATTAACTTAAGGCGCTGTTCTTCTTTTTTGCGCTGGGTAATATCAGACATACTGCCGATCTTTCTTTTGACCTGCCCCGAAGCATCATATTCAATATAGGTACGATCGGAAACACTTATCCATCCTTTATTTTCGGTTTTTAGCTGGTATTCACCATAAAAAATTTCGCTTTGTGCATCGACAGCTTTCTGGAAATTTTGCAAAATGTTTTCTCTTTCGCTTGGGTGCAAACGATTTACCCACGCATCTCTTTCTGGTATTGAATTTTCTAAAGTTAGGCCAAACATCTCCTGATGTGCTAAATTTCCCCAGCCTTTATTGGTTACAAAATCCCATTCCCAAATGGCATCATTGGCGGCCTTGCCAATCAATTCAAAACGCTCATTGGATTTTCTATTGGTTTCTTCAGCATTTTTTTGTTCACTAATATCCTGCATAGCACCTACTACCCGAATTGCTCTCCCTTTGGTGTTTCTGATAATCAGTACTTTATTTAAAACATAGGCATAGGTTCCATCTGCTTTAAGATAACGGTGCTGTAAAGTCCAGTTTAGAGCATTGCTTTTTAAAGCAGCTCGGGCACTTTGCAAAATATTTTCCGCTTCTTCGGGGTGCAGCCGTTTTTGTACTTTTGCCTCATCAGATAAATCTTTATCGTTCATGTCGCCAAAAAGCTGATTGAATGTGGCTCCCCATAATACTTTATTTGTCGGTATATCCCAGTCCCAAATGGCATCAGAGGTAGCTTTGGTAACATTTTCGTACCGGAGATTGCTTTCAATCAGTTCTTTTTCCTTGAGATGGCTTTCTAAGATAACCTGCATAATGTGGCGCGCTCTTTCAATACTCTTTTCTTCGGAAACTGATGGGGCTTTTATCTCTCTGTAATAGGCAGCAAATGTTGCCAAGACTTCGCCATGTGAGTTAAAAATAGGATTTGACCAGCAGGCTTTTAGTCCATTATTACTTGCTATTTCTTTATAATTCTTCCATCGTCTATCATTGGAGATATCTGTCACTATAACTTTTTGTTTCAGATAAGCCGCTGTACCGCATGATCCAGCATTGAGACCAATTGTATTTCCATCGATAGCTTCTAAGAAATTTTGGGGTAAGCTTGGAGCTGCGACATTAAACAGCTGCTGTCCTTTTATTATCTGTAAAGAACATAACATACCCTGATTTAATTTTTCGATACCGGTTAAATATTTTCCAATAATTTCTTCTATTGCAATATTTCCTAAAGCATTCAGTTCGAGTATTTCCCTTTCTAAAATTTCTACATTGTGATAATACTTGCTTTCGGAAACATCTTTTAAAGCACCAACAATTCTGATAACCTCATTATTTTTATTTCTGATAAGATATGCCCTGTCCTGGACAAATACTTCAGTCCTGTCGGGTTTTATAATCCGGTATTCGTGATTCCAGTAATTTTCATCGCTGTTTATTGCGTCTAAGAGGCTTTTGGCAACAATAGGTTCGTCATCAGGATGAATATAATTTTTCCAGTTGGTTTCTGTTGAATTAAGAAGTGCCAAATCAAATCCGAAACTGGTTTTAAAGCCTTCACCTCTATATACTTTATTATTTAAGAGATCCCAATCCCAAATAGCATCATCGGTTGCTTTGGTGACATTTTCGTAACGCTGAATACTTTCTTTTAACTTTTCTTCAATCTTTTTGCGCTCTGTTATATCCTGAATGGTTCCATCCAGCAGAATACTTCGTTTATCAGCACTTTTCTGCAGTTTTCCAGTTTGATGAACCCATTTTATAGTGCCATCTTTCAGCAGTATCCTGTGTTCGAGATCCATTTTTTTTTCGCCCAAAAGGGCAGCATGCCGTTCTTTAATAAAAATATCGACATCTTCTGGAGGAATGGCTGCTATAAGGAGTTCAAAACTTGGTTTTATGTTTTTATTTATTTCTAAAATTTTAAATACTTCGGATGACCAGAACAAAGCACCAGTGTTTATATTCCTTTCCCAATAACCTAATTTGGCAATTCGTTGTGCACTTATCAATTTGGCTTCTCGATCCTTCAATGTCTCTAAGGCATTTTCCCGTTCTGTGACATCATTGCATACTACAATTCGGCATTTTTTTCCTTGGTAAGAAATATTATGCCCAGAGACTTCGGCCTTTATTAATTCTCCATTTTTTTTGCGGTGTGTAAATATGCCTGAGTGGAATACACCATGTTTTTTTATTCCTTCATCTATTGATTCCTGCAGTTTGAAAAACTCCTCTTTTGTTCTTAAATCTTTAAGGCTCATAGATAAAAACTCCTCTTTACTATAGCCATAATGAGCAAGTGCTGTGTCATTAACGTCTACTATTTTGAGAGTTTCTGTATCAAAAATCCAGTTGGGCAATGGGCTGTTGTAGAATAGCAGGCGATATTTCTCTTCTGAATTGATCAGTTCCTGTTTTATCTTTTTATTTTCAGTAATATTTCTGGCAAAGCAGGCAATTCCTATCACATCTCCTTTTTTATAAATAGGATTAAATGTAATGTCATACCAAATTTCTTTCTGGTCTATATAAGAAGAACTTTTTATTTCTTCGGTAAATGATTCTCCAGCCAGAACCCTCATGTAATAACACTTCCAAAAATCCAGAAAGGCTTTGGGGAAAATATTGTCTAAAAGGATGTTATCACCTACATTGATAGTAATGCCTGTGCTTTGTTTTAAGTTTTTTAGAAATGCCTGATTAGCCGCCAGCAGCTCAAAATTTTTGTTAACACTCCATATTAAATCATCTGTACTGTTAATTAATGCTTCTTTATTTCTTTTTTCGGCTTCTCCCTGATCTTCAATTTTTAGTTTTTCGGTTACATCAATTAACATAATCAATGCCATTTTTTTACTATTGTAAGTAATCAAATGACCACTAATCTCCATGAAGAGTATATCTCCATTCTTTTTTTGGTGACGGCACACATTTTTATGTGTCTGACTATTATTGGCTTCATTAACCAATGTCTTTCTTATTTTTTGGATCTCTTCTAAGGAACAGATATCTTCCAGGGTAAATGCTGAAAATTCATTTTTTGTATATCCATATTTAAGAACGGTTTCTTCATTGCAATCAATAATTTGCAAAGTTTCAAAATCAAATATAATCATTGGAGCAGGGCTGCTGTCAAAAAGAGTCTTATAGAGTTTTTCAGATTCATTTATTACATCATCCCCTTTTATTTTCTCCTCATCAGTATTGCCAATCATCAGTGACATATCTATTTCAGCATTATTCTTCTCCGAAGCATCACTTATTGTGATACAGTTATATTTTAAACCGTCTTGATCATGAAATACTGTTAGAGAAAACTGTGTAGGAAATTTTTCTCCATTTTTTCGAATACCTCTTATTGTATCTTTTGCGCTAAGCTCTTCTGTCAGATTTGGAACGGATTTATCAATACTGCCAAGAATATCTTTTATGGATAGTCTGATAAATTCTTCCTGAGTATAACCAAATATTGTTTCTGCAGTTTTATTAACTTCAAGTATGGCACCATCGGGTTTAGTAAATAAAACAGCCGATAAGCAGCTGTTTAAAAGAACTTTATATTTTTCATGAATATTTTTCATCTTGTAAAAAGATCAAATTACAATTGAATGTTCTTTGTATTAGTTGGATAACTGAGTAATGAAAAACCAGTAGTTTTTAATATTGGTTATCACGTCATAATATTCTTCGGTATCCGATGGTTTGGTAATATAGGAGTTTACGTGATTTTTATAAGCTTTTTTAATATCGTTTTCTGATGAAGAAGTTGTTAGCATTACAACAGGAATGTGTTTTAAATCATCATTGCTTTTAATAAACTTTAATACTTCGTGCCCATTTTTTTTGGGAAGATTTACGTCAAGCAAAATTAAGTTTACTGAAGATATTTGTTTGCTGGATTTTTCATCTAAAAAGAAAGAAATTGCCGCTTCACCATCTTTTATTTCGACTATATCACCATGGAAATTGCTTTCATTCAAAGCTTCTTTAATCAAAAAAATATCGCCCTCATTATCTTCAATTAATAGTATCTTGCACATAATGTCTTTTTTTAAGTTGTTTGGGAACGAATCAGTTAACCTTAAAAACTATTTTGCCGATTGTGAAAATAATAAATATATAATTAACTTCCTATAATTTGAGTAATTCTCTTTTTTAAATTATTTCAGAAAAGACTGAAGCATTCAACACAAAGCATCAATTGGTATATAAATTATAAAACGTAAACTTCTTTGCAAATAGTATGATAGAGTGGGAGCGACAGCCTTGGTAACTTAATGTAATCAACATTTTTAACCCTATAACGCTGTCTGTAAAAACAGCAGCAGCGCATACATATTTCTGCAGATTTTGCAAGTATTCTCTATGTTTCCAAGCAGTTATAATTTTACTCGACGGCTTATATTAATCGAATCTTAAGGAAATAAAAACAATTCGATATTCAATAATTCGTTATTTCGTATGTATCTAAAAACAGATTGTGATGAAACTAATTATGATGTTATGGTTATTGGCAGTAATTCCAATACAGTGGGAACCCGATTTTAATAATGCCAAAAAAATAGCAAAGGAAAAAAATGAACTCATTTTATTAAATTTCTCTGGTTCCGACTGGTGCGGTTACTGTATTGTTCTGCGAAGGGATTATCTCGAAAGTCAGGCATTTACAGATATGGCAAAAGAGAATTTAGTGCTGGTCAATGCTGATTTCCCAAGAAAACAGAAAAACATTGGAACTCCTGAACAGGTGAAACGCAATGAAGCCCTTGCCGAAATATACAATAGGGAAGGGAATTTTCCGCTTACTTTACTGCTTAATGCCGATGGCAAAGTACTAAAAACATGGCACGGAAAACCAGAAATCACACCTGAACAATGGACTGAGGAAATAAAAGCAATCTGTGACAGCAGCAAATAACATCGAACAAAAATATTCGCAATCTTTAAAACTGATGGGAAACAACTTTACCATAACTGTTGTTGCCTCAAACGAAACTATTGCTAATGCGAATATTAATCTGGCTATTGACGAAATAAGAAGGATTGAAACTCTTTTGACAACTTATAAAAATGACAGCCAAACCAATCTGATAAACGAAAATGCAGGAATAAAACCTGTCAAAGTCGACCTGGAAGTTTTTAATCTGATCGAAAGATGCATCAGTATTTCGAATATCACTCAGGGAGCGTTTGATATTTCGTACGGCAGTATCGATAAAAGCCTTTGGAATTTTGACAAAACAATGAAAAAACTTCCTGATGCTGAAACTGCCTTGAAAATGGTGCATCTTATCGATTACCGAAATATAATCCTGGATAAGGAAAACACCACGGTTTTTCTAAAAAAAGAAGGAATGCGTATTGGTTTTGGTGGTATTGGCAAAGGCTATGCGGCCGAAATGGCGAAAAAACTACTCATGAAGCATAACGTAAAAAGCGGCATCATAAATGCCAGCGGAGATCTTTCGGCTTGGGGATTACAGCCAAATGGCAAAAAATGGACGATAGGTGTTGCAGATCCGGAATCGCCTGCTTCGGCATTTTCTTTTATGGAAATATCCAATAAAGCTGTTGCGACTTCGGGGAACTATGAAAAATTTATAACCATCGATGGCAAAAAATATTCGCACACCATTGACCCAAAAACAGGTCTGCCAATAACCGGAATCAAGAGCGTTACCATTATTGCTTCGAATGCTGAATTTGCTGATGCAATGGCAACTCCAATAGCAGTAATGGGTATTAAAGCAGGCTTGTATTTAATTGACCAAATACCCGATTTATACTGCATCATTATTGACGATAACAATAAAATTTACACTTCAAAAAACATCAACCTGAAATGAAAAAGCTTAGACAAAAAATATTATTAGTATCCTGCAGTATTGCTTTTACAAGTTTGCTTCTTGCTTCCTGTACTCCAGTAAAAGAATACCAGAAAGGACGAATCAACGATTCTGAAATGGTGCTGGCCAACAGAAAAATCGAGAAGACAGAACTTAGTTTTCAATCCTACCGTGAGGGCGCTTCCGGAGCAAATGCAGGAAAAAGCGGTGGAGGCTGTGGCTGTAACTAATATTTAAAAGTAAAAAATGAAAAGAATATTTATAACAGGACTTGCTTTATTGGGCTTATTCCAATACCAATTAAAAGCACAGAATACTGCTGCAGATTCTACCGGCTATAAAAGCAGAAAATTAAAAGTTGATGAAGTAAATTTAGTTTCAAGCTATTACCAGCAGGATGGTGATAATTCGGCTGTAACAGGAGGAATTGGTTCTGAGCATCTAACTGATATTGCAAACACCATTGACGTTAAATTAATAAAATACGGCGAAAACGGAATCAAGCACTCTTTTGATATCGAAGCAGGTATTGATCATTACACTTCGGCATCATCAGACATGATTGATTTGAGCGCCAATTCTTCTGCCTCGTCTTCAGACATTCGTTTTTATCCTTCCTTAACATATATTAGAGAAAATGAAGAAAAAGGAAGAACATTTGCCGCTGGTGTTTCATCATCATCCGAATTTGATTATCAGTCTTTTGGAGGAAATCTTAGTTTTTCTCAAAAAACAAGAAGCAGAAATGGAGAATTTACCGCAAAGTTTCAAACGTATATAGATCAATTAAAATTAATAGAACCAATTGAACTTCGTACTCCTGGACAAGAAGGTTATGACAGTGCAGATCGAAATACTTTTGCAGGAACTTTAAGCTATTCGCAAGTAATAAACCAAAGACTGCAGCTGATGATAGTAGGCGATATCATTAGCCAGAATGGTTATTTGAGCCTTCCTTTCCACAGAGTATATTTTGCCGACGGATCAGTCCATCAGGAAAAAATGCCGGATACACGATTGAAAATCCCGCTTGGATTAAGAGCCAGTTATTTTTTAGGCGATAATTTTATTCTTAGAGCTTACTATCGTTATTATTCTGATGACTGGAGTTTAAAAGCCCATACTGCCGATCTTGAAATTCCTGTCAAATTAACTCAGGCTTTTTCTTTGAGTCCATTTTATAGATATTACACTCAGACAGGAACCAAATATTTTAAGCCTTATGGAGAACATACAGCAGCTGATGAATATTACACCAGTAATTATGATTTATCAAAGTTTGACAGCAGCTTCTTTGGAATGGGAATGAAGTTTACGCCACTTAATGGTCTTTTTGGCCTTAAACATTGGAACACCATAGAAATCAGATATGGACACTACACAAGAACAACGAATATGGTTTCTGATATTATCAGCTTAAACATTAAATACAAGTAAAAAACAGTTTAATTCTTATATAAAAAAAAGAGGCTGATCTTTGGGTCAGCCTCTTTTTATGAATAGATGTATGCATGTTTACTTTTATGCCAGCTATAATCTAATACAAAATTATTTTATTTTGTCAAAAGCCTGTTGTAAATCGGCTTTGATATCATCAATATGTTCAATTCCTACAGATAAACGCAATAGTCCAACAAATACTCCAGCCGCTTTTTGTTCTTCAGTACTTAACTGCTGATGTGTTGTGGCTGCCGGGTGAATGATTAAAGATTTTGTATCCCCTACATTTGCCAAATGACTGATTAATTCCAAGCTGTCAATGAAAGCATCAGCTTTTGTAACATCTCCTT
Organism: Flavobacterium aestuarii; assembly: GCF_040049115.1. Lineage (NCBI taxonomy): Bacteria > Pseudomonadati > Bacteroidota > Flavobacteriia > Flavobacteriales > Flavobacteriaceae > Flavobacterium > Flavobacterium aestuarii. The sequence goes on along the minus strand of NZ_JBDLZZ010000014.1, from coordinate 67,108 downwards.
TTATCTGAAAAGAAAGAACTGCGCCGTAACCTTTTTTAAAATATTTTTGTGCATTGGCATAACTTGGCGAACTTTCCAGTCCAGGATAATTTACTTTCTCTACCTGCGGATGGCTTTCGAGCCATTTTGCAATCTCTAATGTATTATCAACATGGCGCTGCACACGGAGCGATAATGTTTCTAAACCTTGAATAAGTTGGAAAGAATTGAATGGGGAGATTGCTGGACCAAAATCCCGAAGTCCTTCTACGCGCGCACGAATGGCAAACTGGATATTGCCAAACGGACTGTTAATTCCAAATACATCAGCAAAAACAAGTCCATGATAACCTTCTGATGGTTCAGAAAATTGCTTGAATTTTCCATTACCCCAGTTGTAACTGCCTCCATCAACAATTACTCCGCCTATGCTTGTACCATGACCGCCAATCCATTTTGTCGCTGATTCTACTACAATTGCGGCGCCATGTTCTAATGGCCTGAATAAATAACCTCCTGCTCCAAATGTATTGTCAACAATAAGCGGTAAATCATATTTTTTGGCTACTGCAGCAATTTTATCAAAGTCTGGAATATCATAACTTGGGTTTCCAATTGTTTCCAGATATAATGCTTTAGTTTTTTCGTTGATGAGTGATTCAAATCCTTCTGCTGTAGTCTCTTTTGTAAATTGTACCGTGATGCCAAGTCTTTTAAAAGATACTTTAAATTGATTGTAAGTACCTCCATAGATATTGCTGCTTGATATAAAATTGTCTCCAGATTCTAAAATGTTGTTTAGCGCAATGAACTGAGCTGCTTGACCAGATGCAACTGCCAAAGCGGCAACACCTCCTTCTAAAGCTGCTACACGTTTCTCAAAAACATCTGTAGTTGGGTTTTGAAGACGAGTGTAGATATTTCCAAATTGTTTTAATGCAAATAGATTGGCACCATGTTCAGCGTTTTCAAATACATACGAACTTGTCTGATATATTGGCACAGCACGAGAGCCTGTTGTTGGATCAGCCACTTGTCCTGCATGTACCTGCAGGGTTTCGAATTTTAAATTTTTGGTTGTTGACATTATTTTTTATAATTAAATAGTTAAATTTTTTTATGATAAACTAAATGTATGGCTCATTCAAATAGCATGAGTTTTTTTCAGATTTTCTTAGATACAGCTGCCTGATGCAAAATTTAAGTCTATATCGGGCACTTTTTGTAAATGTATACCAACAAATTTATAAAATAAAATTATTGGAGTTCGTTATTAAATTGAGGAAAAAAATAATATTCTATTCTAAAGCGTTTTGTTTTTTTTGAACGTTTTTCCGTAAATTCTTTGAAACATGCTCAAAATACCGAATCACCATTGTTATTTACCAATTTCACCCCCATTAACTAAGCAAAATAATTTTTTATTTGTAATAAAATAATTTTGTTTCTCTATTAAATAATAACCAATTAAAAAAATATGAAAAAAATAACTTTCAGGCCTATGCTGCTTATTTTCTTTATGGTAATTCCATACATTGGAATTGGACAGTCCAAAAAAGAAATCAAAGAAAATATACCGCTTGACTCCATCAGGCTGAGCGATCCTTTTATAATGCCTGACAAAGCATCCAAAATGTATTACATGACAGGTACAGGAGGTATGTTATGGAAAAGCAAAGACCTGAAATTATGGACGGGTCCTTATAATGTTGTTAAAATTGACACTGCTTCATGGATGGGACCAAAGCCAATGATCTGGGCAGCAGAAATTCATAAATACAAAAACAAGTATTACTATTTTGCGACTTTCACCAACAGTGCAATTAAGATAACTAATGAAAACGGAAAAGTAAATGAAAGACGCGCCTGTCATATTCTGGTAAGTGATAAGGCAGAAGGACCATATATTCCCATGCATGAACCAGTATATTTGCCTGAAAATAAATCTACTCTAGATGGAACATTTTGGATTGATAAAAATAATAAGCCTTATTTAATTTACTGTCATGAATGGGTACAGAATGACGATGGAACAGTAGAAAAGATTGAATTAAAATCTGATTTAAGCGGTACAAAGGGCGCTGCGGAAATACTTTTTAAGGCAAGTAACTCACCGTGGAGCAGAGAAGAAAATCCTGCTTTTAAAGATCAGCCTAATAAAGTAACAGACGGACCCTATGCATTCCGAACTGAAACTGGGAAATTGGGCATGCTATGGACTAGCTGGATCTACAATGTTTACACTCAAGGTGTGGCATATTCCCAGAGTGGTATGCTCACTGGACCGTGGATACAGGAAAAAGACCCGATTACACCGCCCAATTATGGACATGGCATGATATTTAAATCTTTTGAAGGACAAACATTTATGGCATTGCACAGTCATAAGGATAACAATGGCAATTATATCCGGATTCCTAAACTGTTCAAAATTGATTTAAGCGGGGATAAAATTACAGTTCAAGCCTCAGGAGCTGTCAACTAAAATCGCAGCATTTGTTTTTAAAGTATTCAATCTATTTTGTGCCTCTTTGTAATTTAGTCAAAGGGGACTGTAGTTTTACTCCAAAAGAAAATAAGCGCTTTATAAATATTAAGAACAGCTGTTAGATATAAAACCTGCAATTTTTTGAAATTGCAGGTTTTACTGCTTTTATTAGCAACTGGACAAAGGATCTAACCATATTTACTAATGGAAAATCGGAATTGACAAAAGAGCAAGCTGATGAAATCAAAAGGCACAATATTTCAATAGTTGAAAAGGAAATTACCTCGTTAAATCACAAAGACGGGGTAGTTGAAGAAATAATTTTTGCTGACAATTCAGCTTTTGAGTTAAAAGCTATCTATTCAAGACCTCCTTTTGAACAACATTGTAAAATCTCGGAATTATTGGGCTGTGAATTGACAGAACAAGGACTTATCAAAGTAGATGCATTTCAGAAAACAACCGTAGATAATATTTTCGCATGTGGAGATAATGCAAATACTCTTCGTGCTGTGTCTTATGCTGTATCAACAGGGAATAATACAGGAGTATTTTTAAATAATTTAATGGCAGAAGAAGATTTTTTAAAATGACAATAAAAGCTATAAAGCAGTCATTCTGGAGGGAGCTGACTTCATGCTTTTAACAGGAATTAGTTTTGATTTCTGACCATAAAGAATCAGCTTCATCTATTAGAAGGACCACCGCTGAACCATCTATAATAAATACTTCAGCTTACTTTTAAAACGCAGCACATCTTTTCAATGGGATATAAATGTTTATAGCTGACTATAAATTGGTAGATTTCCCATCGCTCTTGGAAAAGATGTGAACGGCCTTTTTTAATATCTGAAGCTCTAATTCTTTTTCTTTAAAGGCTTTTCGCAATTGTTTTACTTCTAAAGAATCTGTCTCAGTCTTTTTAGAAATAATTGGTTATGGATTAATGAATGTTTTTTGAGAAGATCTCCATTTATAAATACGCTCTATCTGGATACCTAGTTCATCTGCTAATTCTTTGATGTTTCTAGCTCGTAACTTAATTGTACTGCTGATGATTTAAATTCAGCACAGTAAACTCTTTTTTTCATAATTCTAAGATATTTATTTTTATTTAAACAGTCTTAAAATTTATGTCCCAGTAAATGTAGCAACTCCATGTTTCACTATCTGCAAAATTCAAACATTCCCAAAACCACAAATGGAATAGAAGACTATTTTAGTCATCTTAAAAATCTCTTTGGTATTCATCGCGGTTTGACTACTAAAAACAGGATTAATTTCATAAGATGGTATATTTTTTGCACCTGATCCGACATTACCATTAAAATTTGAAAATACCGTAAAAGCAAAAAACCTGCGAATCCTAAGATTTGCAGGTTTTACCACGTTTTTTGCGGGTTTTTGAAAAGATTGAAAAAGCTGCCTTTTTACTTCTTTTACCCTTTTGGTGGGGAGAGCAGGATTCGAACCTGCGAAGTTCACACAGCAGATTTACAGTCTGCCCTCGTTGGCCGCTTGAGTATCTCCCCGAGCCTTATATTTGGTAGCGCTTATTGCGTTAACCGGGTGCAAATATAGGCACTGTTTTTAGTTCTGCAAACTTTTTTTGCACTTTATTTCTATAATATTTTCACTTTGTTTTTAAAGAACTGGAAGTGAATAAAATAAAAAATCTCCACTAGGGAGATTTTTTATTCTATACCAGTAAAAAATATTATTTTCCTAGTAATTCTATGATTTTTGCTTTAAGTGCATCACCTCTCAGATCTTGTGCAACTACATTTCCAGACTGATCAAGTATGAAAGTTGCTGGAATTGATTCCACTTTGTATTGTTTTGCAATTGGATCCTCCCATCCTTTAAGATTTGAAACCTGAGTCCATACTAATTTGTCTTTTGCAATAGCTTCTTTCCATTTTATAAGATTATCGTCTAGTGAAACACCAATTATATTAAGACCTTTTGAATGCAGTTCGTTATAAATAGCAACTACATTTGGATTTTCTTTTCGGCATGGACCGCACCATGAAGCCCAAAAATCAACGATTGTTACTTTTCCTAAACTTTCTTTAAGGCTAATTGTTTTGCCTTGCGGATTGGGTGCAGAAAAATCTGTTCTTCATTTAGCAGCAGGCGCAGCTGGTACTGCACTAGCACCTACTGATGGAGTTTTCAATTCAGCAAGTTTAGTTTTTACAGCTTTTCCTGGTTTAGAGTTTTTCAATGTCTCGTCCAAGCTGTTGTACATGGTTTCAATTTTCTTAGTATCTACCGCTGGATCATTACTCATTCCCTGAATGATTAATACACTGATAAATGATTTTGGATGGTTGCTTGCATAATCTACATATTTAGCTTTTGATGTAGTTCCAATTTCAGTCTGGATTTTAGTGTATTCTTTCATCAATCCATTGATAGTTGCAGTATCTTTAGTTTGTTGAGCCGTTTGCATTTTTTGCATATTAGCTGTTTGAAAATCCATTAAAGGCTTTTGGATTTTTGTGATTTCTTCATTAAATTTCACATACTCATCATTGCTATAAGTTCCTGAAATTTTTGATTTTTGAATTGTATCTTTATTTACAACAATTGTAATATCACCGTTTTCTAAGATAAATGGAATTTTACCTTGTGCACCTTCGATTTGTAAGGTATGAAAAGATGGTTCAGTTACTTTTCCTTTGATTTCAAATTTGCCATCTTCAATTTTTACTGTATCTACAGCAATTAATCCCATGCCTTTGTCATCTTGGGTCTCCATGATAACAGTTTTACCGTTTTCAAATCCTTTGGCAGTTCCAGATATTGTGTATTTGTCTTTGCTACAAGAAGTAAGTAATGCTGTAGCGGTTAGAAATAAAATAATTTTTTTCATTTTTATTAGTTAATTGTTTTTAAGGTTACAAAAGTATTTAAAATTATAAATTAACAATAACTTTAGAACCTAAATTTATGTTATAATTTTCTAGCTCTTATAGCGGTTTATAACTAGAAAAAATCAGTGTTTATAATTTTTATTTTAAAGATATTATAGGAAATTAAACAGCTGAAGTGAGGTTACATACTGTTTTTTGTATTTGAGTAATTTTTCGCGATAGGCTATTTTTTTTATTAATAAACATTTTTAAAAGTTGTGCTGATGCAGATATGATTCGATATGTTCAATTTCATTTTGAGTAATCGTAATATCTAAATTAACTTCTCTTAAGTCTTTTAGCAAAAAAGAACAGACAGGATTGTCTAATAATTGTAAATCGATATTTGCTTTTTTTACTTTTAATTTTTCAATTGTATTCAAAGCGTTCCTGTACTGCGCTTGATACGTTGCAATTTTGTCATTCATTTTGGTTAAATTTATATGATTCGGGTTTGCTAATTTATCAAATTACCTGTTAAAAAAAAGTTAATATTATCTGTGCCTATTAAGTAATTAACAAATTACATCCAATAAGTAACAAAAAAAGCACTCGGATCAGGAGTGCTTTAATATCGCTTTATTTTTTGACTATTCTTGGTTAGTTACTTTTCTCCAAGGGAAAGCATTAAATATATGTCTTTTTGCAAAACGCGCAGGAGAATCGGCGTTTACCATTTTTACATAAGTAGCTTTTGGAACACTGATGTATTCGTATATACTTCCATTTGCAAAGTTGATAATTAATCTGCCTTCCACAAATTTATAATCTGTTACTGTTGATGCAGATGTTGTTTCAGTATACTCTGGTAAAAGCTGTTTGATTGTCTCAGCGTTGATGCTTACTAAGAAATGGTAAGCTTCAATAATTCTTTTACTGTTTTCTTCAGCTTCTTTTAAACCAGCATCGTCACCTTGAAATTTATCAGGATGGGCATCTTTCATCGCATTGCGATAAATGGTTTTTAATGTTTTAAGATCTACTGTTTTTTCTACATTTAGTAGTTTGCGGTATTCAACTATTTTCTTCATAAATAAGGTAACTGCTTGTCTTTTACTATTAAACCAAACTAAACTGGCCGAAAATTGACAATTTTTTGCAAAGGTACACTTTTTTTTAACTTATCCTTTTAGACCCAAAAAAAAATCAGAAAAAGGGTTTTCTGATTCTTTTTTTGATTTTAAGCTGTAAATAAACTGTTATTCAGCTTTTCTATTTGCTTTATCGAAGTTTTTAGATTTTTTTGGGTATTTGCTGTAACTGATGTCGCTCGGGTTTTCGATGACACTTTTTATAGTAATCCAATCACCGAGCTGGTGTTTTTGAGCCATTTTAAAGTCTAATAGATACTCCCCACAAAAAAAGTTTTTGTTTTCGTCTTGCTCCATTATTCCTGTGAAAACACCTTTTTGAGGCATTTTTTCTTGTGTTGATTTGGTCATAATCTATATTATTTAAATAAAATTCTGGGGACAAAGTTACATATTTTATTATAATGTATTCTATAAGGACTGATGCAATTGATGTTTGGTAAATGGAGTAAATATTATATTTTTTTGATAAAGGCAATCGAGGATAGACCACAATAGAAACTATTATTGCTGTTTTTTTAAATGTTTTGGGATTATTGTTGTTTGTGGCTACCTTTGTTTCATGGAAAAAATATTTCGTCCGAGTCCAAGATCATTCAAAAACACATTTTGCGTTTTTCATGAGGTACTGCCTGATCGGATCGCTGGAATGCCAGTGCAATATGACAGCCAGTCGGGCAGTAAATATTACTATACCAAAGAAGGCATGTACCGATTATCTAATCATTGGGGACGGCTGGCCAATAGCAAGTGGCGATTAGTACCGATGGAACCAGAGACAGATTCTAAATTCAAAATTGGTTTTGCAAGATGGAATGAGTTTTATCCCGATAATGCAGAGGAAGAATTGTATTACCTCGAAGCTGATTACGTAAAAAGAACGGTTAATTATCAGCATCGAAATAATCCAGATTATGATTCTAAAGCAATACTTAGAACAAGTTTTGCCACTGCAAAAAGAATTAAGCAGATTCGGAATTTATTTGAACTGACTTCATGGGCCAGGTATTTTGATTATGATGACATTGATAAATTACGCAGGAAAATTATAGACGAATTGATTTTTACCAGCAAGTCTTTGGAAGAAATAAAGAGAGGTATTGATTAATAGCTGGCTATAATTGATTTTAAATCGTCATTGTTCAGCGGTTTTACCAGGTAGGATATTATTTCAGAATATTGTGCGGCTTTGCTTTTGTCCTCTATTGCAATTGACGAGCTTACTATATATATATGAATTTTTTCATTGATTTGATTTTTTAAAACCACAATTTCATCCATAAATTCCCAGCCGTCCATTATTGGCATATTGATGTCTAAGAGTATTATGCTGGGGAGTACTTCCTTTTCTTCTAATCTTTTTTTAAATTCATCTATAGCATCTTTTCCGTTTTTGAAACTTGAGACATTCAAAAACAGTTCAGATTTTTTAATCAGTTTATTGACAATGATCTGATAAATTGGATCATCATCTACAACCCATATTGTTATTTCACTCATAATATTTCTATTTTAAAGGTTGTTCCTTGGCCTGCTTGACTTTCGATAGTAATTGTTCCCCCCATGGCTTCTATCTGATTTTTTGTTATGAATAGCCCAACTCCTTTGGATAACTTGTTATTAGTAAAGGTTTTGTATAACCCAAAAATTTTACTGCCGTATTTCTCTAAATCCACACCTATGCCGTTATCCGAAATTTGAAGAATGTTTTTATTTTTTTTGACAATCCATTCAAAACAAATCACGGACTCTCTATCAGGATGGCTAAATCGAATTGCGTTCGAAATAAGATTATATAAAATACTTTCCAAATAAGCGGGATTGTAATTTATAATTAAATTTTGAGGTATCAAATTGATAACCGAAATTTCTTTTGATAGAATTTCTTTAGAAAAAATTTTCATGGCGTTATCAATATATTCATTTAAGTTCAGTGGTTCTATCACTAGGCTCACATTGGTACGTATATTGATAACTTCATTTAAATGCACCATGGTTTCGTTTAATAATTTAGAAACAGAGACCAGCAGTACCATCAGTTCTTTTTTCTCGTTTTCAGTATCAGCGCTTTCAATCAGGCTTACAATCGAAGCAATATTGCTGGTGTGTGATCTTAAATTATGCGAAATTATATATGAAAAATTAAGAAGCCTTTCATTTTGTTTTGTCACCAGGTTGAATGAATTATTCAAATCGTTTTCTATATTCTTAGATTTTGTAATATCAATCATTATTCCATGAAGGCTGACTGGTTTTCCGTTACGAAAAACTATATTTACCATATCTCTCAGCCAGATTACCGCTCCATTTTTGCAGATCATCCTGTATTCAAAATCATGGTTTGAATTTTCTCTCGTTTTAGCTGTACAATAATCTACTGCCCACGCTCGATCATCTGGATGGATATGATCCTGCCAGAAATTCGGGTCACTCAGCCATTCTTCGGAGGTATAGCCCAGGATTTCTTCAACTTTTTTGCTTACAAAATTAAAAGTAAATGTCTCAATATTGCATTCCCAAACAATACCGTCTATAGTATTAATAAGCGATTCCACCTTTTGCTGAGAAGCAATAATTATATTTTCATTTTTTTTTCTCAAAGTAATATCTTCGGTCGAGATAATCATTCGATCCATTGTTTTTTCGTGGCCTTTTATTGGATTCCATCTGAAAAAAATGTCTATAGGTTCACCATCACTGTTCCTAATTACAGTGTCATAGGACAAATGACTGTTATTCTGCGTTATGGCTAATAACTGCTTTTTGAAATCTCTAAGAGTAACTTCATCAAGTACTTGCCCCAAGTTGTTCTGTAATAACTGCTTGGATTTTATATTGAGCATTTGTAAGCACTTGTAATTTACTGCAATTACTTTAACGAGAGAAAAGCATTTGTTAACAGTTTCGGGATGTTCATTTAAATAATCGGATACAAAATCGGAATCTTTATGAATTAAATTTAAATTGTTAAGATGTCTTTTTACCAAAGATAAATCTACTTCCCATAATGGTATTGGTGAATTTTTAAAAAGGCTTTTGAACTGTTTTTCACTTTCTTTGAGTTCATCCTGGATTTGTTTCTGCAATGTAATATCTTCAATAATTGCAATATTGGTATTCAGATTTTCGTTTATGTCATAAAGAGAAGATACAATTAAATTTGCCCAGACCGTTTTTCCTTCCTTTGTTATATAACGTTTCTTTATGGTATAGTCATTTTGTTCTTCAGCAGCAGACTCTTCGGTTATAGATTCACTGACTACCAGATCTCTAGGATGAGTTATTGATTGGTAGCTTTTAGATTTCATTTCTTCTCTGGTATAGCCAATTATTTCACAGAATTTCTTGTTGACTTCTATAAAATTACCAGTATCATTTTTTACTAATGCTATACCTACAGGGGCTTGATCAAAAACGGTTTTGAACTTCATTTCGCTATTCAGGAGTTTTGTCTCTTGAATTGCTAATAACTGCTGTAATCTTCTTGGCCTGTCCAATACGATTGTTATGATAACTCCAAACAGCACCGCTATTGCAAAACCTAACCCCGAAGGAAGATAAAGAGCAGAATAGCTGTTGTTCTGCTTTTTTTCTATCAGATAGATTTTCCAGCTGCCATCTGGAATTATGGTAGAAATCTGCTTGTTGGTGTGAAAAGTTTTTTCGACTGGAAGAAAAAACTTTTCTTTATAGGTATTTGGGTCTGTTTTTGAAAATTGCAGATAATATTTAGTGGTGTCAATTGTTTTAATTCCTGACATTTTTAACAAAGTGTCTAATTTAATAATGACCGCAGAAAAACCCCAGAATTTATTTTTTTTAAAAACAGGTAATCTGCCAACAATTCCTACTCCCCCTTGTTTTAATTCTAGAGGTCCCGCGAAATACATTTTTCGGGTTTTAATGGATTTTAGGGCTTCTTTTTTAAGATTTGGAGAAGTAAATAGATTTAAGTTTAATGCAAATTCATTTCCTTTTAATGGATAAATATGCTTGATTATTCCATTAGGTACTAACTGAATGGCACTAATACATCGATTGGAATTTAAAAGCTTAGAACCAATGGATTCAAAATTTTCAGGTATACCATTATCATTTATCGTTAATGCAAGAGTAAGCGTGGTAGTATAGCAGCTTTTCAGATTCTGGTCAATATTCTGATGCAAATTCTCCAAAGCGGTTTCCATCTCATAGGTCTTATTTTTATTTAAGATTTGAATCCGCTGGTAGATCATATACGATACACTAAAACTCAAAACCAAAAAAAAAGTAAAACCTACAGTCTTTGGCCTGTTTAACAGCCACTTTAAATAATTAGGCCATTTATTCTGATATTCCATATGTTTTTAATAAATATTTATATGACTGTCCCAAAGCATACCATTTTTTATCGTCCAAAGATTCACGGATCTGTTTAATTGGATTTTTTAGAAATGGTACTTATGCATATATTGTGTAAAAATCCGTACTTTTTTGGGGTGACAATCTAATTTTAATCTTTGAATCAGTGGCTATTATATGTTCCATTGACTTGGCATTAATTACGGATGGTCATAAATTCTTAAATTTATTACCTGATTAAATCTGAATTTTCAAACATAAAGATACCAATTATTGCTTTTAATCGATAAAAACGATGATGTTTTTGATTTGCTAATATATAAAAAGTTCTTCGCTATAAAATAAATAGATATCCTTTCAATAATAAAACCGAAATTTGCACAGAAACGTTTAATTGGAAAATGTACAAAACAAACATAAAAACATGAGCCGGAATAACGAAGGAAATATCAAGAAACATAACGATAAACTGCATAAAGCCAAAAGCAAAGCTAAAAAAGCCGAGCTGGATAGAAAAGAAAAACTAAAACAGATTACTAAGAAATTCAATGAAGACAAAGCTTCGGAGAATAAATAAAATATTTTGAGATGGAAGCAAGCAAATTTGATGAATTAAAAAACGGAGTTCAGGAAATAATTGACCTTATAGCCAATAAAAAGGCCAAGGACGCTAATAATAAACTGGTGGAAGTAAGCGAGGAATTAGATGAACTCCTGGACCATTCAGATGACGATGAAGATTTGAGAGAGATTAGTAAATTCCAGGTTTTACTGAATCAATTACAGCAAAAAATAGAATTGCTCAAAGCACAGCTTAATTAATTTTCTAGATTATGATTGCTAAAAATTGCTATTGTGGTTCTGGCAGATCTTTTGAATCGTGCTGTAACCTTTATATCAGCGGAGTAGAAAAAGCACCAACAGCTTTAGCTTTGATGAAATCAAGATATGCTGCTTATGCCAGTCATCAGGCCGATTATCTTTTGGCAACAACTCATAGTTCTGAAAGAAAACATTATTCGAAAGAGGATATTCTGCATTGGGCTACAGCCAATAAATGGCAGAAACTTGAGATTATTTCAGCTGCTGAAAATACAGTTGAGTTTAAAGCATATTTCCAAGACGAAAATAATCTTAACCAGGTGCATCATGAAATTTCTGCCTTTAAAAAAGAGAATGACAGCTGGTTTTATGTTGATGGGAAGTTTAAATGATTTTTTCAAAACATATATATTAAAAAAGATAGCCACAAGAATGGCTAAACGTTTTTAGAGTGAATGCCCTGGTATTTGTCTCGGTTTTAACTTAAAATTATAAAATCTTAGCGTTAAGTTCATTTAAAAATAATCTAAATTTATGATTATGGAGAACACGATAAAAAAAGGATTCTATTTTAAGACTTACGAAGCACCGTTCCAGTCTCCGTTTGATAAACTTTTTGAAATTTTCAAAGAGCTTATCACACATACTTCAGGAGATTTTGACGAAGCCATCAGCTGGATGCGTGAATTGGATAAAGAATACAAACTGACTGATGAATCTTATACCATCGATGATTTTATAGAGGATTTAAAGAAAAAAGGCTATATCAGAGAAGAACTCAAAGACGATGGAACCCAAGGTTTGGGAATTACCGCCAAAACAGAACGTGCCATTCGTCAGCAGGCTTTGGATAATATTTTCGGCAACCTAAAAAAATCAGGGAGCGGTAACCATAAAACCAAGCACGTGGGCAGCGGTGATGAGCATACGGGCGAGTTTCGGGAGTTTCATTTCGGAGACGGTCTAGAACGTATTTCCCTCACCGAAAGTCTGCGGAATGCTCAAATTAACAACGGAGTGGGGGATTTTAAGCTAACCGAAAATGATCTGGTTGTCGAAGAAACCCGTTACAAATCCCAAATGAGCACCGTTTTGATGATAGACATCAGCCACAGTATGATTCTGTATGGTGAAGACCGCATTACGCCCGCCAAGAAAGTGGCAATGGCATTGGCTGAATTAATCACCACCCGCTACCCAAAAGACACCCTAGACATACTTGTATTTGGCGATGATGCCTGGCGGATTTCGATTCGGGATCTGCCTTATCTGCGGGTGGGACCGTATCATACCAATACTGTTGCGGGTTTACAGCTGGCAATGGATTTATTGCGCCGAAAACGAAACACGAACAAACAGATTTTCATGATTACCGATGGCAAACCAAGCTGTGTCAGGGAAAAAGACGGTTCCTATTACATGAACAGCAACGGTCTCGACCATTATATCGTCGAAAAATGCTATACACAAGCACGGCAAGCCCGAAAACTGCATATTCCAATAACCACTTTTATGATAGCCAATGATCCTTATCTGCAAAAATTTGTGAATAAGTTTACCGAAGCTAATCAGGGAAAAGCGTTTTACACCGGATTAAAAGGTTTGGGCGAAATGATTTTTGAGGATTATGAAACCAATAGGAAGAAAAGGATAAAATAGTTTTCAATTTCAATGACAATAGCAATGTCAATTATAAATTAAAATAAAAATTAATGGATAACATAAAAACTTTAGGAGAATTAAAGAAATCAGGATATATCAGCAAGAGCATCAAAGATGAATTACGCCAAAATCTGATAGCAAAAATAAGATCGGGACAGCCAGCTTTTGAAGGAATATATGGATTCGAAAACACCGTTATCCCTGAGCTGGAACGAGCCATATTATCCCGGCACAATATTAATTTATTAGGACTGCGTGGTCAGGCCAAAACCCGCTTGGCGCGAAAAATGGCAGAATTATTGGATGATTACATTCCGTATGTGACAGGTTCCGAAATTAATGATGATCCTTTTCATCCCTTGTCCCGTTTTGCAAAGGATTTAATTGCCGAAAAAGGTGACGAAACCCCAATCTCTTGGCTGCATAGAAGCGAACGCTTTTTTGAAAAACTAGCCACTCCCGATGTAACTGTAGCTGATTTGATAGGTGATATTGATCCTATCAAGGCTGCGAATCTAAAGCTGTCTTACGCAGACGACCGCGTGATTCATTTTGGAATGATTCCACGAGCTAACCGCTGTATTTTTGTGATTAACGAATTACCTGATCTTCAAGCTAGAATTCAAGTAGCTTTATTTAATATTCTGCAGGAAGGTGATATACAGATTAGAGGCTTTAAATTGAGAATGCCACTTGATATGCAGTTTGTATTTACAGCCAACCCTGAAGATTATACCAACAGAGGAAGTATAGTTACACCTTTGAAAGACCGAATCGGTTCACAGATTTTAACGCATTATCCGCAGGACATTCATATTGCCAAAACAATTACAGCTCAGGAAGCCAAACTTGATTCTGCTCAAAGTGATTTGGTTTACATTCCGTCTTTAGCAAAAGATTTATTGGAGCAAATCAGTTTTGAAGCGCGCGAAAGTGAATTTATAGATAACAAAAGCGGTGTAAGTGCCCGATTGAGCATTACAGCTTATGAAAATCTATTAAGTACCGCCGAGCGCCGTGCCCTGCTGTCAGGTGCAGATAAAACAACTTTGCGGTTATCCGATTTTATGGGGGTTATTCCATCAATAACCGGTAAAGTCGAACTGGTTTACGAAGGAGAGCAGGAGGGAGCCTCTTTTGTGGCACAGCGCCTGATACATGATGCCATTCATTCTTTATTTCCAGCTTACTTCCCTAAAATTGAAAAATTAGAAAAACAGGGAGAACGAACACCGTACACTGATATTCTGGACTGGTTTTTTACAGAAAGCGGTTTTGAAATATTAGATGATTGTACTGATGAGGAATACAAAACAATTTTAGACAATATAGTTCCTTTGAACAAATTAATCGAAAAATACCAGCCCAGCTTAGACAAAAAAGACCGTTATTTTATGAAAGAATTCATTTTGTGGGGCTTGGTAGAATATAAAAAACTGAGTAAAGACCGAATTTCCAAAGGTTATCAATTCAAAGACATCTTCGGAAGTTACATCAGCAGATTATAATGCTCCGTTTTAACTTTAATAATACTCACCGCTGATTCGCAAATTTTAAAACATTATAATAATTTGCGAATTTGCGGTAATAATTAGTAATCCGACCATGCAGAATTCCCATTGATTAACCAAATCTGTAAATTAATTCAGTAATGGCTTAGTTTTAAATTATTATAAATGGATTCATAAACTACAAGTACAATCTTTGTTAACACATAATTAAAATTGTAAATTTGCACCGCAGACCGCCTTATCGTCGTCCCGATTCATCGGGAGGGAGGAAAGTCCGGACACCATAGAGAAGCATAGCGGGTAACACCCGTCGTCACGTTCAAAAACGTGATAGGACAAGTGCAACAGAAAGTATGTACAGGTAATGCTGTAGTGAAACCAGGTAAACTCTATGCGGTGAAATATCAAGTATATCAGCATTTAAGGGCTTCTCGTCCGTTGCTGAAGGGTAGATAGCTTGAGTTTCGCAGTAATGCGAAATCTAGATAAATGATAAGGTATCGTTAGCAATAGCGTGAACAGAATCCGGCTTATAGGTCTGCATTTTTTATTTTAAATTCCAATCCAATATTCCGGACACTTTCAATGCTTATTCTCGGATCATCTTTGAGATATTTGCGAATTTTACTGATATAAACGTCCATGCTTCTGCCCGAAAAAAAGTCATCATTACCCCAGATCGTCTTCAAAATCTGCTCTCTTTTTATCATCTGATTTTTATGGATATAAAAAAAGTGAATAAGACTGGCTTCTTTTTCAGTAAGCTGCTGAATTGTTTTGCCGTTTTTAAGGCTTAACCTTTTAGTATCAAAAACATAAATACCAATTTGTAATTCATCAGCAGTTTTTGGGGAATTATTTTGCTGGCTTCTTTTTAAAATGTTGTTTAGACGCAAAACCAGTTCATCTGCTTCAAAAGGTTTTACGATATAATCATCGGCGCCTAATTTTAGACCAATGATTTTATCTTCTTTTAGTTTTTTGGCTGTTAAAAAAACGAAAGGAATATCTGGATTGATTTTGATTATTTTTTCGGCAAGGGTAAACCCATCCATTTTGGGCATCATTACATCAAAAACACAAATATCAAAAGTTTTTGACTGGAAGAGAGCCAGTGCTTCTTCACCATTTTGCGCCCAGGTGATTTCAAATTGATACAATTCTAAATAATGCTTGAGAATGCCTGCAAAATCGGCATCATCTTCGGCTAAAAGTATTTTTTTCAATGGTAAATTATTGAATTTTAAACATAATAGTAAATTCAGCACCTTTCCCTAAATCACTTATAACGCCAATTGTGCCCTGATGTGCTTTTATAATTTGTTTTACATAAAACAGCCCTAAACCAAGTCCTTTAGCATTATGCAAATTGCCTTGTTCAACTCTGTAAAATTTATCAAACAATAAAGAATGTTTGCTTTTCGAAATCCCAATTCCATCATCTTTAATGCTGATATTGAATTGATTTTTGACTAATTCTGTTTTGATTATAATCGTATTGCTTCCATATTTTATAGCGTTTTCAAGCACATTTAAAATAGCGGTTGTCAGATGAAATTTATCCAAAACTAAAGGCGTTTCATTTGTATTAAAATGAGTTTCGAGTGTCACTTTTGGAAAAGCAACTCTGAAATCGGCCACAATAGCATTCAAAAAATCTTCAGCAAAAATCTTATCTTTTTGGAGTTCAATTTCGTTTTCTCCCAATGAATTAGCCATTACTTGGTCAATTAAATGCTGCAGACGGTTATTTTGACGGGAAATAGTATTCAAAATACTGTCGAATTGCTCTTCATTTTCCCGAACATCTTTTCGTTCGAGTATTTTTGTAGAAATTCCTAAAGTAGTCAAAGGAGTTTTGAGTTCGTGAGTAATATTGTTGATAAAATCAGTTTTGACATCACTTACTTTTTTCTGTTTTATCAATGCTTTAATTGCAATTACAAAAAGGGTTATTAAAGTAAGAATCGATATTAGCGATAACAATAAAACCATTTTCATTCTTTCGAAAATAATAAGTTCCCAATCAATTACCGAAACATACATAGAATCTTCGGTAAGCAGTTTATAATCCTTCAATATTTCAGAACCGTTCGTGGTGCTAACATAGTTTCGAATTAAAAAGGCGTTATTTAATGACTTTAAATTACCATATATTCTATTCTGAATAAGAGGCTTTTCTGAAAAAACAGTGTCCGTTTTTTTGTTTCTGTTATAAATAACAAACTTGTTCAGGACGATAGCAAAATCAATGTTAATATCAGGAAAATCTCTTCTGAATCTGAGCTGCAGTTTTTGGGTTAATGGGTCGCTGGATTCATTTTCAATTGCGATATTTTTTATATCAATCTTTGACTTTTTGTCCAAAACATAATTTTGAGCCAATTGTTTGTAAAGCTGCTCTTTTTTATTGACGTATGCCGAATCAATATCATTAAAATCGTTGGTTATTTTGGCAATATCCTCTTTGATTTCGGAGTGAAACTGCGCCACTTTGTACTCATAAGCGGTTTTTACCAGATAGCATTGTACTGCTGACAAGGTAATAAGGGCAACGATAGAAAACCCGATTAATAAATTGATTCTTTGCTTCATATAACAAAATGAGTTCCCAAAAATAATTCTTTTATTATTCTAATTCGCCATTAACTCCGCATTAACCTTCGATTAACTTACAAAAGATATTTTTAGATTCATTTTTGCAATTCTAAAACCTTGCAATTTATTACCAAAAATGAAAAATAAATCAAAATTTCAAAACATAATTATTGCTGTTAGCCTAATAATTTCAGCCTTAGGATTAGCACAGAATAAAACAGAAAACTACAGTATATCTAACCATTTAACAGAAGTAATTATAACCAAAGAAAAGAAAATGTTTACCAATAAAAATGGCAATATCAAAGTTGATGTGGCCAATTCGATTCTGGCTTCAACTCCAAACACACTGGATTTATTTTCAAAATTGCCGAATGTTATGATTAGTTCTGACAAAGAAAATATTACAGTTATCGGAAAGGGGACTCCATTAATTTATATTGATAATCAAAAAGCAGAGATGAATGATTTGAATGCTTTATCTGTTGATGACATAAAGAGTATCGAAATTATCAATAATCCATCATCAAAATATGAAGCCGAAGGAAGGGCATTTATTCTGATTACGAGAAAGTTAAGCAAAAAAGAAGGATCGCAAACCACTTTGTCCGAAGTGGCTTCGTTCAAGAAGGAATTCAATAATTATCTGGGCATAAATTCGAGTTTCAAAAAAAATAAATTCGAATGGAAAGCCAATTTTAATTACAATAAATTACAGCCTTGGGAAAGTCATAGTATTGATTACCAAATACCCGATGCAGATATAATTTCGAATTACAAAGTCGCTACTGCAAATACCAAAAGAAAGCAATACATTTTTGGAGGCGGTTTCTTTTATAAAATCAACGAGGAGGATTATTTTTCAATTAGCATTAACGGCAAATTGCAAAGTGAACCTTTTGATATCAATACCACATCTTACAATAAGAATGGTGATGTCGAAAACAATGTAGTTACATACAGTGACAATAAGAGCCAGAAGAATTTTATCAATTCATTTGTTAATTATTCGAAGAAGATAAAATCGATAGATACGCAGTTATTTACAGGTTTTCAATATTCTGCTTTTGATCAGGATTCAAAAGCTTTTGTGCAGAATAATTATAATGAAACTCAATTTGAAAAGGCACAAAACAGCGATCAAAAATTTAAAGTGAATGTTTTTTCCGGAAGAATTGATCTCGAAAAGAAATTCAAAAACGAAATGAAACTGGAGTACGGCGGACTTTATTTATCTGCTGATGCAGTAACTGATTTTGAAACTATTAATTTTGAAAACAATAACACAATTACAACCCATTACAATTTTGAAGAAAAAAATACTGCGGGTTATAGTCAATTATCGGGCAGTATTAAAAAAGCCAGTTATTCTATTGGCCTGAGAGTTGAAAATACAGCTATTGTTGGGAAATTTAAAAGTATAGCTACACCATTAATCAATAAAAATTATACCGATTTCTTTCCAAAAGCACAGTTTGATATTCCGATTGACAGCACAAAATCCGTGACGATAAACTATTCAAAAAGTATTTTAAGGCCAAATTATTCTTCGACAAGTCAAGGTTCTACTTATATCAATCCCTATTTTTTATACACCAGAAATATCAATTTGGATCCCACAATTACAAATGAAATATCGACAAGTTTTCAATATCATGATAAATCCGTAAAATTGACCTATTATCAAAATACAAATCCAGTCTACAGCAGTTTTGTATTCGATAATACCCAAAACATCTTAACTTTTAAGGAAACTAATTTTGACAAAGAAGCGGGTTTTTATTTAGAATTCACGTTGCCTTTTACTTATAAATTTTGGACTTCTACTAATAGCATGAGTTGTATTCTGAATAAAATTGAAGACGATTTAGCTATGATGAATACTTCAAAACCTTATTTATATTATTATTCAAACAATGAATTTAAACTGTCAAAAGGATATACCTTTTCATTGACAGCTACGGCAGTAACCAAACAAAAAGAAGGGATTTTTGAACGAAGCGGCAGATTTATTATGGATTTGGGCGCATCAAAAACTTTTTTCAATAATTGGAACTGTACAGTAAGCTATAATGATATTTTCAAAAACACGATTTACGAAGAAAGCTTTACTATAAATAATATTAATTCAAAAGCCACATACTACGTAGATGCTCATGAATTTTCGATAGCCATTAAATATTCAT
Organism: Flavobacterium aestuarii; assembly: GCF_040049115.1. Lineage (NCBI taxonomy): Bacteria > Pseudomonadati > Bacteroidota > Flavobacteriia > Flavobacteriales > Flavobacteriaceae > Flavobacterium > Flavobacterium aestuarii. The sequence goes on along the minus strand of NZ_JBDLZZ010000014.1, from coordinate 47,512 downwards.
TTGGAAAAATTAAAGCGACTGAGTTTAAAGAAAAAAATATTGATGAGAACTCAAATCGTATCCGATAAGTAAGTCAAAACAAAAGCCCTTGTGATTGCAAGGGCTTATATTATTATAGAAAAGATTAACCTTCGTCTTCTTCTGTTCCTTTTCGATTCGACTCATCATCCATTTCTTCCTCATCGGCAGAATCCAATTCGAAGAAACTAAAAATAGAACCTCCGTAACTTTTTTGGAAAGAAAAATTAGTCAAGTGATCGAGTTTTGTATATTTAGAATGCTCGATAATCATCATGCCTTCCTCATCTAGCAGTCCTTTTTCAAAAACTGACAGCACAATTCTTTCAAAAGTCTTTTGATCCAGACCATAAGGCGGGTCAGCAAAAATAATATCGTAAGTCGTTTTGTTTTTTTCGATAAAAGCAAATACATCACTTTTGGTAGCCGCAATGCTAAAATCATATTCTGCAGAAACTTGCTTAATGAATTTTACACAGCCAAAATCGGCATCGACAGAGGTAATTGGAAAACTTCCCCTAGAAGCAAACTCATAACTGATATTGCCAGTTCCTGCAAATAAATCCAATACTTTCAATCCTTCAAAACTAAAATGATTGTTCAAAACATTAAATAATGCTTCTTTACTCATATCGGTTGTAGGCCGGACAGGCAGGCCTTTTGGCGGAAAAATGCGTCTTCCTTTGTATTTTCCGGATATGATTCTCATGAGTTAAAAAGTATAAAATGTTGTTGGTTTTGCGCTCTTGAAAAAGTATTGTTTTTTTGCAAATTAGTTACATCAAAGAAAGAAACGTTTCGAATGTATTTGTAGGCTATTTTATAAAAATCATCTTCTTCCGAAATAGCGCCTAATAATTCCAATTGAAAACTTTCCGGATTCATATTCAATTGTTCAGCTGTAAAAAGCAGATAGTATATAAAATCCTCTGGTGTTTTGTATTCGAATGAATTGAACAAAAGCAGTTTTTGATTCTGAATTACAATAATTTCAAAGTGTCCTGGATTGAAATGAACAATCATTTTTTTGTTGTCATTGTTTTTGGAGGCATCCAAAAGCTTAGAAACCAAGATACTGTTGGCATGCTTGTAATCAAACGTACCAAATTGGTCTATGAAAAAATTATTGATATTGACATACGGAATATAAACCGCATTCATTTGATAGTTTGTGATTTCATCAAATGCAAAAAAGTCGGTTTCAAAAACTTTTGTGTTGTACTGAAGATAACTTCCCATAAAATTTTCATCAAATAGGGCAGTGGGGACAAAAGTTGAAAGATTGTTATTATGAATCACCTGAATTTCGTCATAACTATCATTCAGTTCCGGATAATTCCGAAACGCATCCGAAAACAATTCTTCAATCTTAGTTGACTTATGAAAAATATCAAAATGGATTTCGTTTATCGAAACTATTCTGTCATGAAGCGTGTCAAAGCAGCAAAACGAAAGCCCCGTAAGTGAAACTTGGATAGAAAGCTTTTTATATTTCTTATCGGTTATATTGATATTCATAAGATTTTTTTCAACAATGCAAACTTACGAATTTCAATGGCAATTTCAATGACAATGGCAAAAATCAAATAATTATTGATGTCCGTAAAGTTTGTTATTCCAAAGGAATCTCACACAAAGCAAATAACAAACGTGCGATTCCTACGGAATGACAAGATTGTGTAAAAATCAATCGAATATTACTTGACTTAAATTTTCTAACGCTTAACTATTGCCATTTAATTGTTTTTTGACATTGTCATTGATATTGAATTTGGCATTGCAATCGAAAAAACCGTACTTTGCAGACAAATAACACCTGATGAATTCCTCTTCATTTTACAGTCATTTACAGAAAAAATTTCCTTTTCAACCGACATACAATCAGGATATTTTTTTTCAAAAAATTGCTATTTTCTTGACGGATAATTATAATGACACCATTTTTGTGCTGAAAGGTTATGCAGGAACAGGAAAAACAACTGTGATCTCAACCATCGTAAACAGTTTATTGGATATTAACAAGAAATATGTTTTGCTCGCTCCAACAGGGCGTGCGGCCAAGGTAATTGCAAATTATTCAAACAAACCGGCTTTTACGATTCATAAAAAAATCTATTTTCCAAAGAAAAATTCAAGTGGTGGAGTTTCATTTACATTACAGCAGAACAAACATAAAAATACTATTTTCATTGTCGATGAAGCTTCGATGATTTCAGACACCAACTCGGATTCCAAATTGTATGAAAACGGTTCCTTGCTCGATGATTTGATTTCCTATGTATATTCGGGCACCAATTGCAAAATGATACTTTTGGGAGACACTGCCCAGTTACCTCCGGTAAACCTTGATATTAGCCCAGCTTTGGATATCCACACTTTAAGTATTCATTACAATAAAGAAGTGGAATATATTGAACTTGATGAAGTAATGCGTCAGGAAGAAAATTCAGGGATTTTGTACAATGCTACAGAATTGAGGGAATTATTGAAGGAAAATTTTATAACCGAATTTAGATTTAGCGTTCGAAAATTCAAAGATATTGTACGTTTGGTGGATGGATATGATATTCAGGATGCAATTCATTCTGCCTATAGTAATTATAGTATCGAAGACACCGCTTTTATTGTCCGTTCCAATAAAAGAGCGAATCAATACAACGAACAGATTCGGGCAAAAATCCTTGATAAGGAAAGCGAACTTTCAACTGGCGATTTCCTGATGGTGGTAAAGAATAATTATTTTTGGTTAAAAGATTCTGACGAAGCCGGATTCATAGCCAACGGAGACATTATCGAAGTTTTGGAAATGTTCGGAATTAAGGAATTGTACGGATTTAAATTCGCCAAAGTCAAAATCCGAATGATCGATTATCCTGACCAGAAACCTTTCGAAACCGTTCTTTTGATGGATACAATTAAAAGTGAATCACCTTCGTTGACTTTTGAAGAATCAAACAGATTGTACCAAGAAGTAATGAAAGATTATGAAAGCGAAACGACTAAATACAAAAAGTTCCAGAAAGTAAAGGAAAACGAATATTTCAATGCCTTACAGGTCAAATTCTCCTATGCAATTACCTGTCATAAATCTCAGGGAGGACAATGGAATACCGTATTTATTGAACAGCCGTATTTACCAAACGGAATTGACAGGGATTACGTTCGATGGCTATACACTGCTATGACAAGAGCAAAAAATAAATTATATTTGATAGGATTTAAGGATGATAGTTTTGTGGAATAATTTTTTAAAACATATAAGTCATATAAGTTTTATTTAAATTATAAATATTAAAACAATGCTTATTTGAACTTAATATCTTATGCAGTTCAATTTAAGAAATATAAGGTTGTTAAGTTTTATTTTAATATGCTGTAAAATCATTTGTGATCTGCTATAAACTTATATGACTTATATGTTTCAATCATTTTAACAACAATTTGTTATGACTAATTTAAACGACTTACATAAAATTTCCGGTTCGTTTTCGAATACCGAAAAAATGCCAGTTTTATTCTTAGGACACGGAAGCCCAATGAATGCCATTGAGGAAAATCAGTTTGTGACCGGTTTTAGGAATTTAGCCAAAACACTGCCAAAACCAAACGCCATTTTATGTATTTCAGCGCATTGGTTTACTAGCGGAACTAAGGTCACTGCGATGGAAATGCCAAGAACCATTCACGATTTTGGAGGCTTCCCACAGGAATTATTTGAGGTGCAATATCCTGCCAAAGGAAGTCCTGAACTGGCTGTTGCTACTCAGGAATTATTATCTCCAACAGCGGTCGAATTAGACCATCAATGGGGATTGGATCACGGAGCTTGGAGTGTAATTAAACATTTATATCCAGATGCTGATATTCCTGTAATTCAAATGAGTATCGATTACACAAAATCAGGACAATATCATTTTGAGTTAGCCCAAAAATTAAGCGAACTGCGTAGCAAAGGAATCTTGATTGTAAGCAGCGGGAACATCATTCATAACTTAAGATTAGTCGATTTCAGAAACATAAATACCGATAACTATGGCTTCGATTGGGCTTTTGAAGCAAGAGAAAATATCAACAATTATTTGCTCGACGGTAATTTTCAGCCACTGATTGATTTTGAAAAACAAAGCAGAGCTTTCCAGCTTTCCATTCCAACTCCCGATCATTATTTACCTTTGATTTACACTTTGGGATTAAAAGGAAAATCGGAAGAGTTGAGTTTGTTTAATGACAAATTGGTTGGAGGATCGTTAAGTATGACTTCGGTAAGGATTTCAGATTAACTTTAGGTTATAAAACATATATTTGACACAAAAAAATAGAATAAATATAAATGAAAATAATAGCAGTCATTCCCGCCCGTTATGCATCTACACGATTTCCTGCAAAACTAATGCAGGACTTAGGAGGCAAAACGGTTATTTTAAGAACCTACGAAGCCGCAATAAATACTCAATTATTTGATGATGTTTTTGTCGTAACGGATTCCGAACTGATTTTTGACGAAATTGTTTCCAATGGCGGGAAAGCCATTCGAAGTATCAAAGAACATGAATCGGGGAGTGACCGAATTGCCGAAGCTGTTGAAAACCTGGATGTTGATATTGTTGTCAATGTGCAAGGTGATGAACCCTTTATCGACACAGAGCCTCTGAAAAAAGTCATTGAGGTTTTTAAAGAAGATACATTAAAACAAGTTGATTTGGCTTCGCTGATGAGGGAAATTAAAAACGAAGACGAAATCAATAATCCAAATAATGTAAAAGTAGTTGTAGATCAAAATGGATTTGCATTGTACTTTTCGCGCTCAGTAATTCCTTACCCAAGAGAGAAAGAAGCTGGCGTGCGTTATATGCAACATATCGGAATTTATGCTTTTAGGAAACAGGCTTTACTAGACTTTTACAGCTTGCCGATGAAATCTTTGGAGGCTTCCGAAAAACTGGAACAGCTTCGTTATCTTGAATTTGGAAAACGAATTAAAATGGTAGAAACCACTCACGTAGGAATTGGGATTGATACCGCTGAAGATTTGGAAAAAGCTAGAAAAATGCTTCTTTGATTGACTCTAAGATGCATTTTTATTTAAGTTTCTCTATAATAATCAATTCATTATGAACTTCAACTCTTGGAATTGATTGAATTTTAAAATTATTATCATTGAAATCCTTAATGAAATTTTGATTTCTAAAATTGTCACCTGCTGTTAAACACATTGTATTAAAAAGTACAACTCCTTTAGATTGAAGTAAAAAACAAATTCTGTCAATAAAAAATTTTTGGAATAAAAAATTAGGCATCATCGTATCTTGGAATATATCAATGATAATCAAATCGTAACGGTCTCTAGTTTTTAAGACAAATTCAAATGCATCATCAATTATAATATTTAGATTTTTTATTTCGTCTAATTTAAAATATTTATTTGCAATTTTTATAATATCTGGGTCAATATCTACACCTGTGATTTGGCCTTTAAAATGAATTTCATCAACTAATGTCTTAATTACGCTTCCGCCCGCAACTCCTAAGACAAGAGCATTATCCATTTCTGCTATTTTTTTAAATCCAAAATGCTTTAAGCCCCTCCTTAAAATGCGCTGAAGACTGCCATATGAATAATTGGTGTTTTCAGAATCTAATACAAGTTCACCATTGGCCCATGTGACTTCTATAGTTTTACTTAATGATGATTTGGTTTTAAATATTTTTATGGGAATGAGATAACTCAGTAACTTGCGAAGCATTAAATAAGGTTTTTATCAAAAATAAGATATTAATTGTTTTATTTGCACAAAAAAAACATAAATGAAGAAACAAATCTATAGATGGATTTTTTACAATTTGATGGGTTGGAAAATAGAAGGAAACTTCAGCAAGGAAATTAAAAAATGTATTGTAATGGTAATGCCTCATACCAGCTGGCATGATTTTTATACAGCAATTATTTGCCGGGGTGCAATAGGAGTGGAGATCAATTGGATAGGAAAGAAAGAATTGTTTCGTTTTCCGTTTGGTTATTTTTTTAAATCCTTAGGAGGTGCACCTCTTGACAGGACTGGAGGATTAAATAAAGTCGAATCCATTGCAAAACTATTCGACTCAAAAGAAACTTTTAGATTGGGATTGTCACCCGAAGGAACCCGTAAAAAAGTTGAAGTACTCAAAACGGGTTTTTACTATATTGCCTTGCAAGCAAAAGTTCCAATAATTCCGGTAGCTATGAATTTTGAAAAAAAGGTTTTTAACTTTGGGAACCCTTTTTATCCAACAGGCAATTTAGAATCTGACTTAGCTCTATTGAATAAGCACTTTATAGGTGCAAAAGGTAAAATACCTGAAAACGGATATACTGTTTCATAAAAAAAACAAACTGCCTGAGAATCGCATATTTATTTTTTTCTGATCCTTTGTGTGAAATATTCAATTCTCACGAATTTGGATTATACGTTTTGAAAGTGCCGTTTTTATAGAAAAAAACAATTTTTTCAATTTCACTGCTATTTTCATTTTCTGCAGTTTTTATTGTCTGTTCGATTTTATCATTTATTATTTCTTTTTTGAGAGTCGATTGAATTTCAGAAAATAAATCGATAGGAGCAGGGCTGTCTGCATTTTTAATGGCTGGTTTTAAATTTTCTTCAGATTCTTTATTTTTCGGGAAAGAGCCGGTTCCGTTTAAAATCCAATACAAATCTACTTCTGGGAAAATATCTGTAATTTTTAGAATAAAATCTAAGCTTGGCTTATTTCTGCCTGAGAGCAGGTGAGACATACTGGAACGCTGTACACCTATTTTATCTGCAAACGAGGAAGCGTTCAAACTATAATAATCCAGTATAAATTCTAATCTTTTTATAAAATCATCTGTGTTTACCATTGTAAATTAGCTTTTCTAACATCTCTTTTACAAATGTAATCAATCGATTTGTGATTAACTAATTTACAATGTTAAAAAAACTGGAGTGAATAATAAAGTAAAAGTAATTATTTAAATACATTGTTATAACTAACTGATTTTTAATATAAAATAGCATTTGTTTTGATGCATACAACTAAACAATTGATTTATTTTAACTATGTATAGCTATGTAAATTCTCTCTGTTTACAATTCTAATTTTTTGGAATATTTCTCTGTTTACAATTGTAAAAATAAAGATGTTTACTTTTGTAAATCAAATAAAATAACATGAATTTAGAACAGCTATTTAATCAGAATAAAGAAAATACTATTCAAGGCCGATACATAACCTTAGATTCAATCGAGCCTTTACTTCAAAAAGATTCAATAAAAAAGGATGTCAAAATAATAGGCAGCTCCGTTTTAGGAAAACCCATTTATGGCTATCAGAAAGGTAACGGTAAAATAAAAATTTATCTATGGTCACAAATGCATGGAAACGAAAGCACTACCACGAAAGCATTATTTGATTTTATAAATCTTTTGAATAACGGCTCAGTTTTGGCTAGCCAATTATTAGAAAGCTTCACTTTTTACTGCATACCGATGCTTAATCCCGATGGGGCCAAATTATACACTCGTGCCAATGCCAATAATATTGATTTAAACAGGGATTCTCAAGATCTCACACAGCCTGAAAGCCAGATATTAAGAACTGTTTTTGATGAATTTAAGCCCGATTATTGTTTTAATCTGCATGATCAGCGAACTATTTTTGGCGTTGCAGATACCGGAAAGCCAGCAACTCTTTCGTTTTTAGCTCCATCCTATAATGAAGAAAGAGAAATAAATGCCACCAGATTGAAAGCTATAAATCTAATTGCCGGAATAAATGATGAATTACAGAAATATATTCCAGGACAGATTGGCCGATTTGACGATTCGTTTAATATTAATTGCATTGGAGATACTTTTCAATATTTAGGTGTTCCCACTTTATTATTTGAAGCTGGTCATTTTCCAAATGATTACGAAAGAGAAAATACAAGAAAATTCGTATTTATGTCGTTGTTGACGAGTTTTATTATTCTTAACGAAAACGATATAGTTGATAATAGAAATGATAAATATTTAAACATTCCTCAGAATAATGTTAGTTTTTTTGATTTTATGTATAAAAATGTCAAAATAAATTATGATGGTAATGAAATAATCACGAATTTTGTGGCTCAATATAAGGAAGAGTTAATTGATAATAAATTAAATCTAAATTCTTATATAATTGAAATAGGCGATTTAAAAGGGTATTATGGTCATTTTGAATATGATGCAAAAGGAGCTTTATATCAGGATGATTTCAAGAATATACCAATAGCAGGACAAGCCGCCAATTTTAATTTTGAGGAAAAAGTATTTTTCGTTAATGGAAAGATAAAAAAATGATTTTTTTGAGGATTATTTAATTTTTATTTATAATTTTAACTTTTTAAGTATCAAATAACCATATAATAAAAGAATTATGAGTAAGTTTCGTTTAGATGAAGTAGATCACCAGATTTTAGATATGTTGATAGACAATACAAGAGTTCCGTTTACAGACATAGCTAAAAAATTATTGATTTCAGCTGGAACGGTTCATGTTAGGGTAAAAAAAATGGAAGATGCTGGTATTATCATGGGATCCTCTCTGGTTCTTGATTATGATAAATTAGGTTATTCATTTATTGCTTATGTAGGTGTTTTTCTAAATAATACTTCTCAAACAAAGTTTGTTTTAGAGCGTATTAATGAAATTCCTTTTGTTACTGTTGCGTCTGTAACTACAGGTAAATTCAACATTTTCTGCAAAATCAGAGCTAAGGATACAAAGCATGCAAAAGATGTTATTTTTATGATTGATGATATCGAAGGTGTTTATAGAACTGAAACTATGATTTCTTTAGAGGAAAGCATTAATGATAAAAAGCGTTTGATGCATACCATTTTCAAAGAAATGTAAATCTTGAATGCTATATATAAATATAACCTCAAGTGAAATCTTGGGGTTTTTTTATGGTAGATTAACTAACCAACTAATAGTACAATAATTATGTATACGTTACCCAAAATAGAACGTTTCAATCAAAATGTTTTATCTAAATATCATATTTATAACAGTGTTTTTATAACATTGCCTTTTGATTCTGTAGACAATACAGGTGTTTTGCTGCCAATTTTCACAGAGCTTTGTGATAGCGGATTCAAAAAACAAAAAACTCCCACCGAAATATTTGATTTCTTTTCAGACAAATATATGCATAGCGACTCTGAAAAAGATAAAATTAATTTAATGTTTCATTTTATACAATACATTGAACGCCAGATTGTTTTGTTTGATGCTATTGAAGATGCTGCCTTTCCGGTTGTAAACAATATGGAAGGAAGAGGTTCTCTTCGCGATATTAAAGAAAAATCAGATGTTAGAAACAACAAGGAAGAGCTGATTAATTTTCTAGAGAATTTTAATGTTCGTACTGTATTAACTGCGCACCCTACTCAATTTTATCCTGGCGCAGTTTTAGGAATTATCAATGATTTGACTGAAGCTCTTAGAAATAATAATCTATTAGAGATAAAACAATTATTGGCACAGCTGGGAAAAACGCCTTTTATTCAAAACGAAAAACCTAATCCATTTGACGAAGCGGTAAGCTTAATCTGGTATCTTGAAAATGTATTTTACAATACTTCAGGTGAAATGGTTCATTATCTGCAAAAAAATGTTTTTGAGGGCGAGTCAATAAAAAATCCATTAATTAAACTTGGCTTTTGGCCAGGTGGAGACCGTGATGGAAACCCATTTGTTACTACTGAAATTACGCTGAAAGTAGCTGAACGTTTAAGAACTTCTATATTAAAATGCTACTATTTTGAAATAAGAAATCTGAAAAGAAAGCTGACTTTTCCAGTTGTTGATTCTTTAGTAATGGAATTGGAACAAAAATTATATCGTTCTGTTTTCTATTCAAAAGGGGAAATTTTTATTACTCTAGATGAATTTAAACTACAGCTGAATAAAATCAAAAACATAATTATTGAACAGCATCAATCACTTTATGCAGATCAGATAGATGCTTTGCTTATTCGTCTCAATTTATTTGGCTTTCATTTTGCAACCTTAGATATCAGACAAAATAGCAAAATACATCAAAGTGTTTTTTATGATATTGTAGATTATTATTCAAAATCAAAAGAAAATATTTTCCCTGATAATTATTTTCAGTTAACGGATCAAGAAAAATTAGAGGTTTTAGCCACATTGAAAGGTAATCTGGATGCCGCAGATTTTGAAAATGAAATGACCAGATCTACCATCGAGTCAATCAAAGCTATAAAAACAATTCAGGAAAACAATGGAGAATTTGGTGCAAACCGTTATATAATAAGCAATAACGAAAGTGCACTTAATGTCATGGAAACTTTTGCATTGTTTAAATTGTGCAATTGGGAAAATGCAACAGTAGATATTATTCCGCTTTTTGAATCAGTGGATGATCTACATAATGCGCATTTAGTAATGGAGACATTATATACAAATCCTGAATATGCACAGCATCTGGCAAACAGAAACAACAAGCAGACAATAATGCTAGGTTTTTCTGACGGAACAAAAGATGGTGGTTATCTCATGGCAAATTGGAGTATTTATAAAGCAAAAGAAGCGTTGACTGAAATGTCTAGAAAATATGGAATCAATGCGATATTTTTTGATGGACGTGGTGGACCACCAGCACGTGGCGGTGGAAAAACTCATAAATTTTACGCTTCATTAGGGCCAAATATCGAAAATAACGAGATTCAGATTACAATTCAGGGTCAAACCATTAGTTCAAATTTTGGAACATTGGATTCCTGCCGTTATAATTTAGAGAATTTATTAAGTGCAGGGGTTGCTAACCAAGTGTTTAATCAAGGGCAAAATGAATTAAGTGCAGATGAAAAAGATATTTTAGATCAAATGGCTGATTTAGGGTATGAAAAGTATTTGAGTTTCAAAAATCATCCAAAGTTTATTCCTTATCTGGAGCAGATGAGTACTTTGAAATATTACGCAAAAACAAATATTGGCAGCCGCCCTTCTAAAAGAAGTAAATCTGATAATCTTGATTTTGCTGATTTAAGAGCCATTCCATTTGTAGGTTCCTGGAGTCAGCTAAAACAAAATGTTCCAGGTTTCTTTGGAGTCGGAACTGCATTAAAGCATTTTGAAGATGCGAATCAATGGGATAAGGTTCAAAACTTATATAATAATTCTTTATTTTTCAAAACACTGCTTGAAAACAGTATGATGTCATTGGCAAAATCATTTTTCCCATTAACAGCATACATGAGCAAGGATCCTGAGTTTGGAGCTTTCTGGCAGATTATTTATGATGAATTTTTGGAAACAAAAAGGCTGTTGTTAAAAATTGCTGGTCATAAAGAACTAATGGAAAACTATCCTGATGGTATAGCTTCTATTCAAATGAGAGAACGTATTGTACTGCCACTCTTAACAATACAGCAATATGCATTGTTAAAAATCAGTGAACTTAACAAAGCAGAAAATCCTGATTTGAACTTGATAAAAGTATATGAAAAAATTGTGACCCGTTCACTTTTTGGAAATACTAATGCAAGTAGAAATTCTGCTTAAAATTATAAAATCTAAATTCTAAAATTGTCATTATGAATTCCAATCAATTGCCAGTAAATGAATATTCAAAATTCAATGCAACTTATATACAAGCATTAGAGAATGTAGAGTTATTCGAAGAATTAGAAATTAGTTTACATGACTTCATCAAATTTGTCCAGAATATTCCATTGGACAAATTTGATTATAGTTATGCCGAAGGCAAATGGACTATCAAGGAAATTATTCAGCACATTATTGATACTGAAAGAATTTTCAGTTATCGAGCGTTGAGAATTTCCAGAAATGATAAAACGCCATTGCCTGGTTTTGAAGAAAATGATTATGCGGATAATACCGATGCCAAAAGCAGAAGTATTCAGGATTTATTGACAGAGTTTTCAGCAGTGAGACATTCGAATTTACTTATGTTCAAAAGTTTTTCAGATGAACAGTTAAGAAGAATTGGAACTGCATCCAATCATGAAATTTCGGTAAGGGCTATTGGATTCATTCTTTTAGGACATCTTAAACATCATCAGAGAGTTTTTGCAGAAAGATATTTAAATAGTTAGTTTTGTTTAAAACATTCTGACCAAATTTTTAACTTATTTTCAAAAGTCATAGTATTAGCAGGACTAGTGGAAGGCATCACATAATAGGTGATGCCTTTTATTTGTCCAAATTTCTTATAAAAAAACGCATGACTTTGTTTTCCATTAAAAACAATTTTATTGATAGCTGGGAATTTTTCGAGCAAAGTGATAAAATCATTTTCTTTATGATTTTTGATATGAATATCTAGACTTCCTTTTCTTTCACAATTTTCCAAAACGTCCCACAGTCCGATTTTGTTTTTCTTCAGAATTTTTATTTTTTTTTCAAAATTTTCGGGAATTGGAAAAGCTTCAAATATTGAATATATGATTTTCCAAAAATGATTTCTTGGATGCGCATAATATTCCTGTTTTTCAAGAGACATTGCACCAGGCATCGTTCCCAAAATTAATACCTCGGTATTGGAATCAATAAAATACGGAAAAGAATATATTGCCATAAAATTAAATTACTACATTTTCTTTTTCGAGTATTGTTAATCCAACTCTGATTTTGTCATACGAAATTTGTTCTTCAAAAAAATCAAAATAAGGTTTTAACGCATTTGGAGATTCCAGTTTTATTTTTGCCTCCGCTATTTTTTCAATTTCCTGGTCATTTATAAATTCTCTCAAATTTATCGGATGACCGTCACTATATAATTTAGCCAAATGTGAAATTATCGTTGCAACACCCAGATTTCTTTTAACTGCAATTTCTTCAACTTTCATTCCGCCTTGAAAAAGTTCTAAAGTTTCCTTATAAGTTGAACTCTCTTTTTTTGCCTTTACTTTTTTTATATTCTGAAATTCAATAATCGCCTTGATAAAAACGTCACCATACTTTTCTAATTTTGCTTTTCCAACTCCATCAATTGCCAAGAAATCAGAGTCGCTCATTGGTCGGTGAATTTCCAGTTGTTTTAAAGTTGCATCACTAAAAATTACATAAGCTGGAACTTCTTCTTCCTTTGCAATTTCAGTACGAAGTTTTCTAAGAAACTCAAAAAGAGAATTTGCAGACGATTTTGTTTTGACAGTTTTTGCTTCAATAATTTCTTTATCCATTTTTTGAACTGTGCTCAGCTTTACTTTTTCGCCATCGAATAATGCTTTTTTTGCAAAAGGGGTCAGTTTGATTTTATTCTGCTGATGAAACGCAATTTCACAATATCCCAAATTAATCAATTGGATAAGATATTGATTCCAGTCGTACCATGATAGGTCAGCACCAACTCCGTAGGTTTTCAAATTCTGATAACTTTTATCATAAATGGAAGCATTTTTGGAACCTCTTAAAAAATCTACAATTACTGGTAAAGCTTCAGATTCTTGTAAACGAGTAATTGCCGACAATGCTTTTTGAGCAATAATAGTTCCATCAAAAAATGCTGGAGGATTTTTGCAGATATCACAATTGCCACAGTTCTCGGTTACCAATTCGCCAAAATATGAAAGTAATATTTTTCTTCGGCAGCTCAAAGCATCAGCATATTGTTTCATCCGTTCCAGTTTAGAAAGCTGGACTTCGGCATTTAATCCCGTTGATGCAAATTTTTGAAGCTGCACTAAATCTCCATAACTTTTGAATAAAATAGTTTGTGATGGCAACCCGTCACGGCCGGCTCTTCCAATTTCCTGATAATACCCTTCAATATTTTTTGGCAGATTATAATGAATTACCCAGCGGACATTGGATTTATCAATTCCCATTCCGAAAGCAATGGTTGCGCAAACCACCTGACAGTCATCATTGATAAATTCGTCCTGAGTTTTGGAACGCGTTTTATTATCCAGACCTGCATGATAAGCTTTTGCATTTATTCCTTTTTTCTGGAGTTTTTCAGAAAGTTCTTCTGTAGTCTTCCGGCTCAGGCAATATACGATACCCGATTCATTCGGTTTAATTTTTATGAAATCAATAATCTGCTGTACACGGTCTAAAGCCGGTCTGACTTCAAGACTTAAATTTTTTCGGTCAAAAGATGAAATGAAAATTTTAGGATTATTTAAATTTAATTGTTCAGATATGTCAGTACGTGTTGCTTTATCAGCAGTTGCAGTCAACGCCAGGATTGGAGTAGAAGGGAAGCGGTGTTTCAGATAACCAAGATTGGTATAAGCTGGACGAAAATCATGACCCCAAGCCGAAATACAATGTGCTTCATCAATTGCAATAAGACTTACAGTTATCTGGCTGAAAGCATTCTCCAAAAATGACAGGCTTTCCGGCGCTACATAGACGAGTTTGACTTTTTTATCTTTAAGATTTTGAATATGAAAATCCTGTTCTTCCGAAGACTGACTGCTGTTGATATAACAGGCAGGAATACCATTGGATTTTAAACTGTCAACTTGATCTTTCATCAAGGCTATCAATGGTGAAATCACAATTGTAATTCCTGGAAGGATTAGAGCAGGAAGCTGAAAGCATATTGATTTCCCTCCTCCTGTTGGCATGATGGCAAGAGTATCTTTTCCTGAAAGAATGCTATTAATAATGTTTTCCTGATTGGGTCTGAATTTTTCAAATCCAAAATTTTCCTTGAGTTTGGCGTGTAAAATTTCTGTTGTCATGTTGGCGTATATTTTAGAAACCTAAATCTAATAAAAAAAGGAACTCAATTTCGAGTTCCTTTAATTTTTTTATAAACTTATAGCATTAATCTTCGTCATCTTCATCATCATCATCGTCTGCGATATCTTTATCATCACCATCTTCATCGTCATCATCATCACCATCAACATCTGGCTTATCTAAATTTTCATCTTCATCGTCATCATCATCTGCATCTTCAACATCTAATTCTAAACCGCTGATTGGTTCTACAACATCATCAATTTCATCATCATCTTCATAATTACCTATTCTATCAGCCAATTTGGTACTCACTTTTACTAAATATATAGTATCTTCAGTTCTAACTTCCACTGCTTCAACTAATTCATTTTTAGCATTTCTGAATCGGATGATATCAGAATCATCGTATCCGTCAGGGAATTTTTCGACCAAAAGATTTAAAATTTCGTTGGTCAATTTGGCGTAATCAACTATTACTCTTTTCATGTGCAGTTAATATTTTTTTTATTGGAACATGGTATCGCTAGATCTTCATTTGTATTTGGAACAAGTTCTATCTTGGCGATTTCATAAATAATTATTATAAATCTAACAAATATGCAAAAATTAATGGAGCCACAATAGTAGCATCAGACTCAATGATGAATTTTGGAGTTTTGATATCTAATTTACCCCAGGTAATTTTTTCATTAGGGACTGCACCCGAATAAGAACCATAACTCGTTGTTGAATCAGATATTTGACAGAAATAACTCCAGAAAGGGACATCATGCATTTCCATATCCTGATATAGCATTGGTACTACGCATATTGGAAAATCACCAGCAATACCGCCGCCAATCTGGAAAAAACCAATTCCATTTGAACTGTTTTTTGGATACCAGTCAGCAAGGAACGTCATATATTCAATTCCTGATTTCATGGTAGATGCCTTCAAATCTCCTTTGATAACGTATGATGCAAAAATATTTCCCATAGTACTATCTTCCCATCCTGGTACAATAATAGGCAAATTTTTCTCAGCTGCAGCATACATCCAGCTATCTTTTAAGTCAATTTCATAATATTCTTCTAATACACCTGAAAGCAGCATTTTATACATGAATTCATGAGGAAAATATCTTTCTCCTTTGTCATCAGCTTCTTTCCAGATTTTATATATATGTTTTTGAAGACGACGAAAAGCCTCATGCTCAGGGATACAGGTATCAGTAACTCTGTTCAATCCTCTTTCCAGTAAATCCCATTCATCCTGAGGAGTCAAGTCACGATAATGAGGTACTCTCTCATAATGAGAATGTGCTACCAGATTCATGATATCTTCTTCAAGATTAGCTCCTGTACATGAAATAATCTGAACTTTATCCTGACGGATTATTTCGGCAAAAATCTTTCCAATTTCAGCTGTACTCATTGCGCCAGCCATACTTACCATCATTTTTGCTCCATTGGCCAATTGCTGCTCATAAGCTTTTGCCGCATCAACTAAAGATGCTGAATTAAAATGCAGGTAATGCTTTTCAATAAACTGACTGATTGGTCCTTTACTCATTTTTTTCTTTTTTATTTAATGTTAAAAGGTTATTTGGAGATTTTAATTTACAAATAAAATAAATTTATAAATATTAAATTCTTTAAATAACAATTTTTATTGCTATTTATTATAGCCTAATATTTTTAATACATCATCAGCTGTCTGCTGCTCTGAGAATACTTCGGTTGCGAGTATGCCATTTTCATCTCGGTCTATCAGAATGTGTTTTGGCTGTGGTATAAGGCAGTGATGCAAACCTCCATAGCCTCCAATAGTTTCCTGATAGGCACCCGTGTTGAAAAAACCTAAATATAATGGTTTTTCCTTGTTGTATTTTGGCAGATAAATTGCATTCATATTCTGTTCAGAGTTGTAGTAATCATCGCTGTCGCAAGTCATTCCACCTAACAAAACCCTTTCATAGGTATCGTTCCATCTGTTAATTGCCAACATAATGAAACGTTTATTAATGGCCCAAGTATCTGGAAGGGTAGTAATGAAAGATGAATCTATCATATTCCATTTTTCTCTGTCATTCTGCTGTTTCTGGTATAAAACCTGATAAATTGCGCCACCGCTTTCTCCAACTGTAAATGAACCAAATTCGGTAAAAATATTTGGAACATCAACTTCAGCTTCGTCACAGGCAATTTTAATCTGATTGATAATCTCATCAATCATATATTGGTAATCATATTCGAAAGCCAATGAATTCTTGATTGGAAAACCACCGCCGATATTTAATCCATCAAGAGTAGGGCATTCCTTTTTGAGAGCAACATACACCTTTATACATTTTACAAGTTCATTCCAATAATAAGCATTGTCATTGATTCCTGTATTAATAAAAAAGTGCAACATTTTAAGTTCCAGATTTTTATTCTCTTTTATTTCTTTTTTATAAAAAGGAACTATATTTTTATATCCAATTCCCAATCTGGAAGTATAAAACTCAAATTTTGGTTCCTCCTCGGCAGCAATTCGGATACCTATTTTAAATTTGCCTTTTATTTCTCCTTGCAGCAAATCCAGTTCCTCATAATTATCAATTATAGGAATAGTATTTTTATGCCCGTTATTAACTAATCTGGCAATATTCTCAATATATTGATCTCTTTTGAAACCATTACATATAATATAAGTGCTTTTATTGATTTTTCCTTTTTCCAGCAAATTTTCAACAATATTAATATCAAAAGCAGATGATGTCTCGATATGGATATTGTTTTTAAAAGCCTCATTCATAATATATTCAAAATGAGAGCTTTTGGTGCAATAGCAATAAAAATATTTAGCCTCATATTTGTTTTTTTCCATTGATTTACGAAACCAGGATTTGGCTTTGTTAATATTATTGGATATTTGAGGCAAATAAGTAAATTTTAAAGGAGTTCCATATTTTTCTACCAATTTCATAAGATCAATATTATGAAACTGAAGATTGTCCTTGTTTAATTTGAATTCTTCCTGCGGAAAGTAATACGTTTGATTTATTAAGTCAGAATATTTTGTATTCATTGTTTTTTTTAGGATTTTATGAATTAATTGTATTTAAAAAAAATAGAATTAATACAAAATCAGACCCTAATATTAGCATAGATGAGCTGAAGCTCTTCATAATTTGCCTTAAAATATTGAAATACGTCAAAACTAAAGTTTCCTTTTATCCCATAGAAACGTTTCAACATGCTCAAAAAAGCTCTATTGTTCCTATTTCTTTTGGCAGAAAACATTTTGGTATTTTTATTTTTGTTCATTGTGGCAAATGTAAAAAATAATATAAACGTAAAGCAATCCTTTTTATTAAAAAATAGCTAAGATTTATAATCTTCAAAAGCCTTTAGAATCAATTCGTTTTCAACAGATTGATTGATTTTAATTTTTCCGATGCCTTCAATTAATGCAAATTGTATCATTCCATACTCATTTTTCTTGTCATGAATCAGTAATTCTAAGATCGGATCTATATCATTTTCTTCAAAAATTATATCATCATATATTGACTTTAAAACCGACTTTATTTGATGATATTCATCTTCGCTGATTAGATTTTTGTGCAATGAGATATAGCTTTCCAGGATCATTCCTGCTGCTATTGCTTCGCCATGCAGTAAAGTAGTCTTATTTTTATTTTCCAGAAAATAGCCTTCAATAGCGTGTCCTAATGTATGTCCGAAATTTAGTGATTTTCTAATATTCTTTTCAGTTGGATCCTGCATTACAATAATGTTCTTGATTTCAACCGAACGATGAATTAAATTATCCAATTGATCAAAATTTATCTCCTTTATACTCAAAAAAGATTCCCAGTAATTTTTATCAAATATTAATCCGTGCTTTAACATTTCTGCAAGTCCTGAACGCATTTCGTTCTGAGGAACAGTTTTGAGGTACGTGGTATCTACTAAAACCATTTTTGGCGTATTGATTACACCAATCTGGTTTTTTAAATTTCCTAGATCGACACCATTTTTTCCGCCAACTGAAGCATCAACCATAGACAATAAAGTCGTTGGAATATGAATAAAATCTACACCTCTTTTAAAAGTAGATGCGACAAAGCCACCCAAATCAGTTACTACGCCTCCGCCAATATTTATTACTAATGTTTTTCTATCAGCGCCCAGTTCTGTCAAAACATTCCATATTTCAATACAGGTTTCTATATTTTTATTGATTTCTCCCGCTTCAAATTCTATGATTTCGATAGTCAGATCAGTTTCTATTAAGGGTAATAATATTGGCAGGCAATATTCATTTGTATTAGTGTCTACAATAATAAAAATATTAGAATATTTGTTCTCTTTTAAGTGCTGATTTAGTCTTTCATATCCGGTTTCATTAAAATGTACGGGATAATTATTTGCTTCTATAGATTGCATGATTTTATTTTAATTAAAACCGCAAAATAAGGCAAATTTTGCTAATATTTATGACTTACTCTCTTTATATTTGCATAAAAAATATAACAAAAAATGAATAATATTTTCAATAACTCACAAATTGCGTTTGCATTGAAAAGTGATACGGAACTCGACAGAGCCTATTTTCTTTTCAAATTAATCAATAGCCAGCCATTAGTTCGTATAGGAACTGCAGTTACCAATTTTGCAATCAAAGCAAATCTTCCTGTCGAAAGCTTAATCAGGGCAACTGTTTTTGATCATTTTTGCGGAGGCGTAAATGAGAATGACTGCTTAACGGTCGTTGATAAAATGTACACCAAAGGAGTTTCATCTGTTTTAGATTATTCTGTTGAAGGAAAAGAAGAGGAAAATCAATTTGATGCTGCTCTTGAAATGACCTTAAAAACAATTGAATTTGCTAAAGAACGTCAAGCAATCCCATTTGCAGTATTCAAGCCAACAGGGTTGGGGCGTTTGGATTTATATGAAAAAATTGGTGAAAAACAGACGCTGACCCCAGAAGAACAGCAAGAATGGAATAGAGTAACAGCACGATTTGATCAAGTATGCGGTGAAGCTCATAAAAAAAATGTAGCTTTATTAATTGATGCCGAAGAGAGCTGGATGCAAGAAGCTGCTGATGATCTGGTAACCGAAATGATGCGCAAATACAATAAGGAAAAAGTTATTGTATTTAACACATTACAGATGTATCGCTGGGATCGTTTAGATTATTTGAAGCAATTGCATGAAAAAGCAAAAACAGAAGGTTTTTTTATTGGAATGAAATTGGTGCGTGGTGCTTATATGGAAAAAGAAAACCTTCGCGCCGAAGAAAAAGGGTACCCTACACCTATATGTGCATCTAAAGAAGCTTCGGATATTAACTATGATGCAGCTGTACTTTATATGGTTGAACATTTAGAAACCATGTCTATTTTTGCAGGAACTCATAATGAAGAGAGTACTTATAAGTTAATGGAACTTATGAAAATCAAAGGTATCCCAACAAACGATGACAGAATATGGTTTGGCCAGCTGTATGGAATGAGCGACAACATCAGTTATAATTTAGCGGCTAATGGCTATAATATTGCAAAATACCTGCCTTTTGGACCAGTAAAAGATGTTATGCCATACTTGATCCGCCGTGCCGAAGAAAACACTTCAGTTGCAGGACAAACAAGCCGTGAACTTTCTATGATTAAAGCGGAACGTAATAGGAGAAAAGGGAAACTGGAAAGTGTACACAGTATTTAACTGATATTCAAAATATCTGAGAAATATTTAGAAATTGTATAAAAAATCCATTTGCTTTTGAAGCAAATGGATAAAAAAAAACGCTTCGAAAACATCGAAGCGTTTTTTGTGAATTATAATTAGTCCTTATTTCTGAACTGGTGCAGCTGTTGTAGATCCAGGTTTTTTCATTTCTTTTTCAACCATATCATAGAACTGATCAATTTTTGGCATTACATAGATACGTGTTCTTCTGTTTTTAGATTTGTTTTCAGGAGAATCATTAGGAACCAAAGGAACGTAAGAACTTCTTCCCGCTGCAATTAATTGGGCTGGATTTACTCCTAAATCTTTAGATAGAATACGGATAATTGATGTAGAACGTTTAACACTCAAATCCCAGTTATCTATTAAACAAGCGTTTCCTTTTAATACATCAGTATCTGTGTGGCCTTCAACCATACATTCAAAATCTGGTTTATCGTTAACTACTTTTGCCACTTTTGCCAAAACTCCTTTTGCTTTATCGCTTACTTCGTAGCTGCCGCTCTTGAATAGCATTTTATCAGAAATAGAGATAAAAACCACTCCTTTATCAACATTAATTTCGATGTCTTGATCATCCATTCCAACTACTGATTTTAAGCTGGTAACAACAGCAAGTGTAACACTGTCTTTTTTAGTCAATGCATCTTGCATTCTGCTGATTTTTAAGTCTTTTTCTTTTATGGATTCCAAAGCTTTCTCAATATTTTCTGCTCCTTTAGTAGATAAAACAGTCATATCTTTTGAAGTAGAAATTAAATGCTGATTGGTTTCTCTTAGGCCATCTACAGTTGCTTTAAGGCCAGCTTTTTCTTCTAAGCAAGAATTTAATTTTACAGTACAAGTATTCAATAAATCTTGTGTTTCCTTGTTTTTAGCTTCTAGCGCTGCATATTCCTTTTTAGAAACGCAAGATGTAAGAAGAACTAAAGCGGATAGTGTAATCATTATTTTTTTCATAGAATGCATAATTTAATTAAACGTGTGAATTACAAAGTTAGTTGTTAAATGTTAATTTTAAATGTAAATTATTGTTAAATAAGGTCAACAAAAACTGTGCCACCTTTAACATAATAACCATAAACGATGCTTTTAGTTTTAAAGTATATTTCACTTTGATTTTTTTCTCTTTTTCGATAATTTTTATAGAATAGCCTGTAAAAAGAAAAATGAGCGCGTATAATTGCCCAGCAATGAGCAAATTGACTTGAGAATATAAATTTTACACCAGCAGCTCCATCCAGCACCAAGCGTACAAAAAGTACTGAAAATAGTTTTTTTAGTGGTAAATTTTTTGTTAACATTAATAGTGAATTTCTAAAATTCAGAAACGTTTTTTGAGGATTTGCCTGCTTCAAAGTGGCCCCTCCAACATGATAAACCACTGATCCTGAATTGTATTTGATTTTATAGCCTTTATTCATGGCGCGCCAGCATAAATCTATCTCTTCCTGATGGGCAAAAAAATCTTCATCAAAACCTTTTAATTCTTTGTAAACACTGCTTCTAATAAAGAAACAAGCTCCCGAAGCCCAGAATATTTCAGCTGGATCGTCATACTGGCCATCGTCTGTCTCTATAGTATCAAAAATACGTCCACGACAGAATGGATAACCATATTTATCTATAAAGCCACCCGCGGCGCCAGCATATTCAAAATAATTCTTTCGCTTGAAATCCAGTATCTTAGGCTGTATGATTGCTGTATCTTGTTCGGATTCAAAAGTTTTGAGTATAGGTTTTAACCAATTCTCTGTAACCTCAATGTCTGAATTTACCAGAGCATAAATTTCAGCATCAATATGCTGCAAAGCATCATTATAACCTCCCGCAAAGCCTTTATTAGTTTTATTCTGCACTATCTGTACAGTGGGGAAATTGCTTTTTACAAACGCCACCGAATCATCAGTTGAAGCGTTATCAGCAACATATATAGCTGCTTCGGGCGAAAATTGAAGAACCGAAGGCAAAAACTGTTCTAAGAGTTTAGTACCATTCCAATTCAATATAATTACGGCTATTTTCATTTAGACTTTTAGGATTATTAGATTTCTTGGATTCATATATTATTGAACTATTGTTTTTTAGACTCTAAAAAAGTCTAAGCGTCCAATAATCTAAACTTTCAAACCTTTATAATTAGGCAATTCCTTCAAAAATTCATATTTTTCATTTTCAAAATCCATAAGGCAAAAATAATGATTTAAGCCATTAGTAACCATCAAAAATTCGGATTCGAGGGTCATATTATATCGTGCAATCTGGTCAAAAGTGGCTTGGGAAATTTTTATCTCAGGAGCTTTGCATTCAATCAGAATAAAAATTGTCCCGTCAGGATTAAATACCACAACATCATACCTTTTTCGCAATCCATTAACTATTAAAACTTTTTCGACATTAATCAATGATTTTGGATACTTTTTTTCTTCCAGTAAAAACTGGACAACGTGTTGGCGAACCCATTCTTCAGGCGTTAGAATGATAAATTTTTTCCGAATTGTATCAAAAATAGATACTTTATTTTCGCTATTTTTGAAACGAAAAGTATAAGAAGGAAAATTGAGTTTTTGCATGAGGCAAAAATAGTTATTTTGTTTATTGTTTATGATTTGTTCTTTTACAAAAAATAACTATAAACAATAAACTAAGAACCATAAATCCAAAAAATGGACGAAGTCGTAAAGATTGTAAATGATATAAAAGCAGGAAACATCAAACCTATCTATTTTTTGATGGGTGAAGAGCCTTATTACATTGATAAATTATCGGAATACATAGAAACAAATGTTTTAGCTGAAGAAGAAAAGGGATTTAATCAAACCGTTTTGTACGGAAGAGATGTGAGTATCGATGATGTTGTGTCGACTGCAAAACGCTATCCAATGATGGCTGATCGTCAAGTTGTCATTGTGAAAGAAGCACAGGATTTGTCGAGAACTATCGATAAAATTGAAAGTTATGCAGAAAACCCTATGCTTTCGACAGTTTTGGTCTTTTGTTACAAATATAAAACGCTTGATAAAAGAAAAAAAGCCACAAAACTTCTAGCTAAAAACGGAATCGTTTATGAAAGTAAAAAGTTATATGAAAATCAAGTAGGGGATTGGATTAAACGGGTTTTGGCTGGAAAAAAATATGCTATAGAACCAAAAGCTTCGGCAATGCTGGTTGAGTTTTTAGGAACAGATTTGAGTAAAATTAACAATGAACTCGAAAAATTACAAATTATTTTACCAGTTGGAAGTACCATTTCTGCCAAAGATATTGAGGAAAATATCGGTTTTAGCAAAGATTATAATGTCTTTGAATTGCGAAAAGCTATTGGCGAACGCAATCAGTTAAAAGCATATAAAATAGCCGAGAATTTTGCCCAAAATCCAAAGGACAATCCAATAGTTATGACTACTGGTTTGGTGTTTGGATTTTTCATTCAATTACTGAAATATCACGGATTGAAAGATAAAAATCCTAAAAATGCAGCATCTGTACTGGGTGTTAATCCTTTTTTTCTAAAAGATTATGATGTCGCTTTAAAAAATTACCCGATGAAAAAAGTGAGCCAGATTGTTGCTTCATTACGTGATACTGATGTAAAAAGCAAAGGAGTGGGTGCTAATAGCTTGTCTCAGGCTGATTTATTAAAGGAAATGCTATATAAAATTTTTAATTAAAGTCTAAAAATAACGATATTTGTACCCTTCTAAAAACAAATACTACAACTATGGGAATGAATAAAAATACTATTTTGGGATGGGCAACTTTCATCATGATACTTATGGGATTTTTGCTAATAGGATTAGGTGCTTTTCGATACGATGATGTTGCTGGCTGGGGCTTTGCAGCGGTTGGCTTAGGATTTCTGGCAAATGCCTGGGTATTTAATGCTTTGAAAGGACGTGTATAAAAAATAACAATTGTGATAACGGTTATTGCTTTTTTTTGGCATTAACCGTTTTTTTTATGATGAAATTTTACTTTCTGGAAGAATTGCTTTTATTGATTGTGGCTGTTTACACAAAATCCAATAGGAAATTAATTTTAAAAAATGATTTTAATCCCGCAATCTATTCAACGTGAAAAGGAAGTAAAAATCTGAATTGGTTAAGTCGCAATTTTATAAAAAACCAGATGAATAACAAGCCTTTCTGGTTCACAAATTTTCAAGCTTTGACTTTAAGGAAAACGTATTTATTATTTCTTTAATAATGCTATATTTGTATCCTTGTAAAAATTAAAATCATAATAATATGTCAGACGATAAAAAGGTAATTTTCTCAATGCAGAAATTGAGCAAAACCTATCAGGGAGCAGATAAACCTGTTCTTAAAAATATCTACTTGAGTTTCTTTTACGGAGCCAAAATTGGTATTTTGGGTTTAAATGGTTCAGGTAAATCATCTCTTTTAAAGATTATTGCAGGAGTTGATAAAAACTATCAGGGAGATGTGGTTTTTCAGCCGGGCTACACTGTTGGTTATTTAGAGCAGGAACCAATTCTTGATGATTCGAAAACAGTAATCGAGATTGTTCGTGAAGGTGCTGCCGAAACAATGGCCGTTTTGGAAGAATACAACCAGATCAATGATTTGTTTGGTCTTGAAGAAAACTATTCCGATCCAGATAAAATGGACAAATTGATGGATCGTCAGGCTGCACTGCAGGATAAAATTGACGCTCTTGGGGCTTGGGAAATCGATACCAAATTAGAAATCGCAATGGACGCGCTGCGTACGCCGGATGGTGATACGCCTATCAAAAACCTTTCAGGAGGAGAGCGCCGCCGTGTGGCTTTATGCCGTTTGTTATTGCAGCAGCCAGATGTATTGCTTTTGGATGAGCCTACCAACCACTTGGATGCAGAATCTGTACTTTGGTTAGAGCAGCACTTGGCTCAATATGCAGGAACTGTAATTGCCGTGACACACGACCGTTATTTCCTGGATAATGTGGCTGGCTGGATTCTGGAACTGGATAGAGGAGAAGGTATTCCATGGAAAGGAAATTATTCTTCTTGGCTTGACCAAAAATCAAACCGTCTGGCACAGGAAGAAAAAGTGGCTTCTAAACGCAGAAAAACATTGGAGCGTGAGCTTGACTGGGTTCGTCAAGGTGCAAAAGGCCGTCAGACAAAACAAAAAGCACGTTTGCAGAACTACGATAAACTCTTGAACGAAGACCAAAAACAATTGGATGAAAAATTAGAAATTTACATTCCAAATGGTCCAAGATTAGGGACAAATGTTATCGAAGCCAAAAATGTTGCAAAGGCTTTTGGAGATAAATTATTATACGACAACCTGAATTTTACTTTGCCACAAGCTGGAATTGTTGGGATTATCGGACCAAATGGTGCTGGTAAATCTACTATTTTCAAAATGATTATGGGAGAACAGAAAACAGACAGCGGTGAATTTTCTGTGGGTGAAACCGTGAAAATTGCTTATGTAGATCAGTCGCATTCAAACATTGACCCAAACAAATCCATCTGGGAAAACTTTGCCGATGGTCAGGAATTGATTATGATGGGCGGAAAACAAGTGAATTCAAGAGCTTATTTGTCAAGATTTAATTTTGGCGGAGGCGAGCAGAACAAGAAAGTTTCAATGCTTTCCGGTGGTGAGCGTAACCGTCTGCACTTAGCAATGACTTTGAAAGAAGAAGGAAATGTACTGCTTTTGGATGAACCAACGAATGACTTGGACGTAAACACGCTCCGTGCATTAGAGGAAGGTCTAGAGAATTTTGCAGGATGTGCCGTTGTAATTTCGCACGACAGATGGTTCCTTGACAGAATATGTACTCATATCCTTGCTTTTGAGGGTGACTCTGAAGTATATTTCTTCGAAGGAAGCTTCACTGAATATGAAGAAAACAAAAAGAAACGTTTAGGCGGTGATTTAACACCAAAACGACTGAAATACAGAAAGTTAATTAGATAATAATTGATTTTTATATAATAAAAGCCTCAAATTCTATTAGTAATTTGAGGCTTTTTGTGTAGAAATAATAATGATGCCAGTATTCTATAAACTGATCTTTTCAAAATAAAATACTTAATGAAAATGATTTGTTATCAATACGTAATTCATTATTATTTAGTTAATAAAAAATTGTAATTAATTTTTACTTTGTCAGCAATTTTTTTTCTGACAAGGCTCGGTATTTCTATATCAAAGTCTTCAGGTTTTACATCAAATGAACCTGTAACATTCACTCCATTGGCAGCTTTCGAAATTTTTAGGATTACTGTTAAAGGTTTTGTTTTTCCGTGAATTGTAAAATCTCCCTTTAAAGTATAATTTGCAGGGGTATTTGTAATTTTTGCAATGTCAAAATTTTCTATTTTGCCTTTTAAAGTGGCTTTTGAGAATTTTTCGGATTCCATATAGTTTTCGTTAAAATGTTCCTCCATCAAGGCTATTTTAAATTGAAACCCTTTTATGAGAACCAATGCAGCAAAATCACCACTCGACTGTTCTAAAACCGCTGAAGTACTTTTATTTTCGGCAGCTACTTCTTCATATGAAGCTACAGAAGCCTGAAATTTTATATTTCCTGTTTTTGTTATCAGCTTCTGCGCAAACACATCAGTACCTGCTGCAATAATTAATAGCAATGAAAATAGTATTACAAATGTTTTTTTCAAAATAATTAGTTTTCTAGTAGTCCGTCAGTATTCCACTTTTTAATAATATCAATATTAGCCTGAGACATTCTGCCTCCCTGTGGCATAATTCCTTGCTCGCCATTCTGCAGCTGTATGCGGTTTAATAGTCCTGCGCTTTGTACTGCTTCTTTTACTTGAGCATAAGTAGTCAGAGGCCTGAAAGCTGCCGCTTTTCCAGTCTGATGACAGGTTATACAATTAGCATCAATAATTGATTTTACATTTTTAGTATAAGTAAGTTTCGCTGCCGGTTCTGTAGTAGGAGGAGGAGTTCCTGTTCCAGGCGGTGTTTCAATTTCCTGATATGTATCAGAATCACTGCAGCTTGCCAATGAAGCTAGTAAAATTGTAAATGCAATCGCTTTTTTCATAATTTATAGTTTATAGTTATTAAAATATTCTGTATAAGTTAAATCCAAAAAAGAAGTCTCCTTTTCCCCATTCACCAGAAGCATTAGTAAGATATCCGCTTTCGCTCATGGATTGTGAATTGGTAAAAATCAGCTGAAAAACATGCCCTCCCGTTTCTACGTCAAGACCAACCGATAAAGGATTTTCATAAAAATCAGGTTTGTCAAAATTGTGCATGTATTCTACATTGACAGACAGCCTTTTTGTGATTTTATAGCGTCCGCCTCCACCAAACGAAAACTGGTTATCATTTTCTATTTCAGGATTGTAAAGGTTTTTATGTATAAATGATGGTACTAATTCCAATGATATTTTTGGACTTATTTTTCTTGATATCAGCAGCTGCTGTATGTATGTAAAACGATGCTTCGATTCTAAACCAGGATATTGGTCTTTCTCTAAATATGTGTTTATATCAGCAACACTGTATCCTGCAACATCTACAGGAAAGCTATCGTCTTGTCTTAGCATTCGGTATTTTGCTCCAGTTTCATACATTTTATTGAATGTGTGCCTGGAAAGGCTAACAGATAACCAATCGGTAATTCCATAAATACCGCCCAGTTTTGTAGTAGCTTCATCTAGACCAAAAAAACTGTCTAGACCGTCTTTTACAGTGCCAAAACGATGCGAGACAACAAAATAAAATTCTTTTTTTGCAGGCATTTTTGTGGTTTGCAATGTGACCAGCTGTAAGGCTTTGAAAGTAGCTGTAGAGTAGTTTTTATCTACTTGTGCAGAGTCAAGGCTGTTGAGCAGATCGTCTTGCGAATATGCTATGCTAACCATAAAAAGACATAATGGGACTAAAAAATTCTTCATAAATTATTTGATTGTTTATTGTTAATAGTGCATTGATCTAATTTAACTTCTTGAAAGAGTTCGTCGTAACCAATACATTTGCCTTTAATTGTCACTGTATTATTGATAATAGGAGTTTTTGTTTTTTTGATAAAAAGACAGAAAATATTGTTATCAAGCTGGATTACAGAATCAGTCTCTTTGATGATTTTGCCTGTTATCTGAATAGTTTTGTTAAGGTATTTTAAATCTGCTTTTTCTGGACTTGTATTGTAATCGCTGAATAATTTGGCAGCAGATACATTTAGATCGGGAGTTTCGGATTCTATATTGCGGGCTTCCTTAAAAACGACACCGTAATACAAATAAATACCAGCAGATGCCATCAGCAGTAAGCTCGCAATTCCTAATGCTATTTTTTTTCTTTTCATAATATTTAATTTTAAATAGGAGAAATGCTTTTTCTTTTTTGAATAGAATTCAATAGTAAAACAGCCTTTAAGCAGTTTACCCTACCAAAGAATTGTTGTTTTATAAAAAAAAAGTAAAAAAATAGAGAAAGGATTTTTTGAAATCCTTAAGTTAGAGTTACATGGAAATTCTAAAGCTCACGTTTGGAGTTCTTTGCAAGGCAAATGTTTCAACTTCCTCTATAGAATTTGTTAAATTGCTGATTCTATAATATTCGCTGATTTCATTTTTTCTGTTAAGGATATTTAGGACCGAAACACCTAATTTGTATTGTATGCCATTTTTATTTTTCCATTTATAGGTCGATGATATATTGACCTGCGAAAATATATGAAGGTTGGTATTGTTGGGTTTGTTATAGACCAGCACAGGATTGGAAAAATCGATTTGAGAATTGTCTGGAGAGGTTTTTGGCCGGCCGGATGACCATTTTGTTCCCAAAGCAATTTTAAAATTGTTTCGTTCATAAATTCCTGCCCACGAAAGTGTATGAGTCAATTCAAAGTTATTTGGAAAACTGGGATATTCATAACTTGGAAAATCATAATTATTATCATTATAAGTATAGCTAAACCAGGTGAGAAAGTGATTTATTTTTTTCTGAATTAGAAATTCGGTTCCTAAAACTTCATAATCACCAGTAGTTCTTACAAACTCCAATTGATTTTGAAAGCCTTGGCTGGAAGTTGTAATTCCGGTCACTTTTTTATAGAAATTCTCTATATCCAGCAGCCAGTCATTTTTTTTATAAAATATATTAAAGGATATCTGCTTACTGCGCTGAACAGGGATTGTTGCATTATCTGCAATGACCCAGCGTCTTTTTTCGATGCCAAAATAATCCTTCTGCAAATCAATAATCTGCTGTGAGTTCTGGCTTTTTAATTCCCCCAGCAGTTCTAAATTCAAACTTCTGCTAATCCCGTAAATAAATTGCATCCGGGGTTCTATAATGTATTTTTTGAATTTTTCAATATAATTGATTCTGGTACCGGCTTTAAAGTAAATTCTAGAAAGTGTATCGTTGTACTTTCCTTCGAAAATTAAAGCGTGAGTCCTGAGAACGTCTTTTATTTTACGATAAAAATCTGGATTGTTCACCTGCTCTAAATTGGTTATCCCAATTTCATTAAACTGATATCCATCATTAAAACTAAATCTGGAGTTTATGGTATGATTATTTTCTAAATTAATTCCATTATTGTTTACTGTATTTTCCTGAACAACTATTTGATCATCTGCTGTGTTATTTTGATTTGCAGAAAGTTTGTATGACGAATTATACAGATTGATCTCTGTTCTATTATACATATTCCAGTTAGTTTTCCATGCCAGATTTCCACCATAGTTCTGCTGGCGCAAAATATTGTCTTCCGATTTATTGATGTTATTTACACTCGCACTCTGAAAAACTTCCAGATTGTCTTTTATTGTTATTAAATCTAATGTCAGCAGGTTTTTAGTTCCAATTTTCTGAGCATATTTTAACGTTGCATCGTAGAAATCAAATTCTTTATCACTTTTATAATTGACATTTTGTTTTTGCGAAAAATCAGTTATGGTTGTATTTTGAAAAACTTTATTTAAATATTCTCTATAAGTTGGGGTTTCTACATAATCAGTAATGGATTTGCGCCCTGCAATTTCGATATAACTCTTTTGCGAAAGATTGTACTTCGCATAAACATCAGCATTAATCATATTTATTCCTGCACTAAACGAATTTTTTTCTGCAGTATTGGGAGTAGAAGAAATGGCTACTACGCTCGACACACTTTCTCCAAAAAAAGCAGAACTTCCATCTTTATAAATAGAAATACTGTGAGCCAGATTTGGATTAAAGGCAGATATTAACCCAAAAAAATGACCTGTCTGGTACATTCTTATCCCATTCCACAAAAACAGATTCTGATCATGCGTACCGCCTCGTACATTAATGCTCGATACACTTTCGTCTATACTGTTTACACCAGGTATCTGCTGCATAGTCTGCAAAGCATCAGGTTCGATAAGACCGGGAAGAATACCAAATTTTTTGGGCCTAATCTCGAACGAGCCATCTTTGTTTTTTGAGATACCCGAAGCCAGAATACCATGCGCTTTAATTTCTTCCAGCTCTGTAATCTCTGGTTCTAAAATAATGTGAAGACAATTTTCAGAAGTTACATCATCTGCAGCGATTTTTTTCGAAATAAACCCAACGTGACTGATTACAATAATATTTATATCTCCTTTTTCAAACTCAAAATAACCATTTGAATCACTTGTAATCTGTGTTGTACTGCTTGAGTTAACATTTGCATTTTCAATTGGCTTTTTATCTATGCTTGAAAAAATGTATCCGCAAATTTTCTGAATCTTGCTGTCTTTTTTATAAATATTAATGAATTTATTTTCAATGTTTTCAAAAGACAAACTGGTTTTTTTTGAAAGATATCGGAGCTTTTGATCTAAAGGCAGATTTTTTTTGGGAGGGCTCAATTGCAGTTCAGCAATAATATCTTCAGTGTAATTAAAACTGACATGATGCTGCTGTTCAATATCGATGATTATTTTTTTAAAAGGCATAATTTTTCCATTGTCCTGAGCAGAAAGACTCAGGACATGAAAAAGTATGAAAAACAAAAAACGAAATCGTTTAGGAAGCAACATTTATTTTTCGTCAAGAATTATTTTGTTTTTAGATACTTTTTTTGCTTTTAAATGGTAAGTCGTGCTAATTATCTGTAAAGCAACATCCAAATCCTTAGAAGGTAATTTTCCTGTAAATAATGAGGTGGTATCTTTCACATTTAATTCAATTGTAATATTGTATTGTCTTTCAACTTCGTCCAGGATAGTTCTGATATTTTCCTTATTAAAAGATATCTGGTTGTCCATCCATTCTGGCTTCGATGTATTTGTTTTTACATTCAGCTGCTCTCCATTTTCAAAACTGACGCCTTGCCCATGAGTCAATAGAATTTGGGTATTAGCATAATTTACTTTTACACGGCCTTCATAACATACAACATCAAACATGTTTTTGCGGGCTTTTACATTAAACTGAGTTCCCAGAACTGATACTTTTCCAAGACTGGTCTGCACTTCAAATCTCTTTCCTTTGGATACTTGAAAATATGCTTCGCCTTTGAGTTCTAAATGTCTATTATTGCCCCAATTCCATTTTTTATAACTTATTTCGGAACCCGAATTCATCACTACTTTTGAATCATCAGGTAATGAGAAAGCTGTTTTTTCTCCATAATCTGCGGTTTGTGTCTGTGGTACAAAAACTTTTAAAGTAAAAGTAATCCCTAAGGCAATAACAAAGATTGCTGCTGCTCGAAACACCCAATTATTGTATAGCGGAACTACCTTAGGAACAGCTTTTTTCTGCTTAAGGATATTGGCCAGCATAGCATTTTCGTCCAGGTCACTTATTTCTAAATGATTGGTGTAATCTTTTATTTTTTGATATTTTTCGAAATCAGGACTTGCTTGAAATGCTTCTAATTCATCTTGCGATAAATCATTGTTGAGCCATTTTGCTAATAAGCGATCTTTTTTCATTGTAGCTGGAATTATATATTAAACAATTGGAACTAAATTTACCCTACTTTATAAATCAATTTCTTTGCGCAGGCTTAACAAAGCCAGATGAATGCGTTTTTCTACCGCCTTGACACTAATGTTTAAGTCTGCAGCAATCTCACTGTATTTTTTGCCATCAATCCGATGCATCAAAAAGGCAATCCGCTGTTTTTCGTTTAAATTTTCAATCGCTTTGAGCAGTTTGGCCTGAAATTGTTTTTCTTCTAGAAGATATTCCGGATTTTCATTTGTTTTATCCAGTCCTGTAAAGTTTTTTTCATACCTCAAAACCACTTTTTGATGAGCAATTTCGTTGAGGCTGCTATTATTTGTAATAGTATAAATATACGACTTTGCTTTCTCGATAGGCACCGAAGCACAATTTTGCCAAAGTTTTACAAAGGCTTCCTGAGCTAAATCTTCTGCCTGGTTCTTATTGCCAAATTTGTAAAAAAGAAAATTTCGAAGTGCTTTTATATGGCTTTTAAAAAAAGACGAAAAAATTATTTCGTCGCAAGTATCTGGTGTAGTTTTATCTGACATTAAAATTTTCGGTTAGCAGGTAGCAAAAGTATTTGTTTTTCTTTTAAGTAGGGTAAAGGTAAGGCTGATTGTTTTATTGTAGCAGGCAAAATGTTTTTTAATCGGATAATCAGAGATTTAATAAAAAATAAAATCCTTTAATTGAAATCATAAAAAAACAATTTCTTTAATTTTTATTACATTTGTAAAAATATAAATATGTTCCCTATAAAAAAATATTTATCATTAACCGCAGCAATACTGCTCATGCTGTCTTGTCAAAGTGAGACGGATGAGCAAAATTATGATACACAAGGAACAATTACAGGGAATTCTCCTCTTGCTTCCTATCTTCAGCGTGTATCGATGGTAAAAACGGTGCAGGATAATTTAATTGACAAATCGAGCTACTGCACGATAAAACTTCCATATAGTGTAACGGTCAATAATGTAAAAATTGATATTAACAGCACTGCTGATTATCAAAAAATAATAGACAATATTAATAGTGATCCCTATGATGCTGATGATGTACAAATAGATTTTCCAGTTACGATGGTTTACTATAATTATATTGAAAAAAATATTCCAGATGAAGCTGATTTTGATTCCCTGATTGATTACTGGAATCTTTATCCTGATCTTTTAACTAAAATCAATGGACTGAACATCAGTTATCCTATAACTATCAACATTTATAATAGCGAAAATCAGATTGCAAGTTCTGTCTCGATTATAAGTGATCAGGCTTTTTTTAATTTTATAAAAAATTTAAACGCAAGCCAGTATATTTCATTGAAATACCCAATTTCTATAATTGATTATAATAATCAAACAAAATCAATTGCAAATAATTTAGATTTCGAAAATGCTATCAAATATGCTATTGATTATTGTCCAGAAAATAACATGGTACCGCTTGATTTTACAGAATCCATTACAAAAGGCTCCTGGAAGATACCTTATTTTTTTTCTGGCTCGGATAAAACTTCATCATATAGTGGTTATTATTTTGTTTTTAAAAATGACTTTTCAGTAATTGCTTCAAAGGATGGCGTTTATACAACAGGTCAATGGGAAACTAAAACTGTTAATAATGTAACCAAGTTTACTATAACTTTTGGTACCGAATTATTGGGCAAATTAAATAGCAGCTGGGAATTGTATGAATTTAATAATTCGCAAGTAAGATTGCGCGATGTAAATAATAGTACTAACTACCTTTATTTTGAAAAAAACAAATATTAATTTCATTCGTGTGGTTAGTCCTTCTGGATATCTTTTCTTTTGAGGCATCGGCCTCTTGGCTCGTCACCTTCATAAAGGGCAATCTCAGAATGCAGGAATTCAGCAGCTTCTGCAGAGTCTTTCACTTTGACAGCGCTTCGCTCTAACATTTCAGTTTCAAATTCAGTTAATACGCTTTCCCTGATTCCAGCCTGTCGCCAATGTGATAATGGCCTGCATCCTCTTGTTATTCCTCTTGCCAGTGAGAGTGCATCCAGCAGTGCTTGATTTGCTCCCTGTCCTTTGAAAGGACTCATTGGGTGTGCAGCATCGCCAATCAGAGTTACAGAACCATTTTTTTTTAACAATCCAGAATCAAGCAATTTTCTATCATACACCGGATAGCCAGAAACATGAGACTCTAAGGTAGCTGTTAATATTTGTGGAATGGGATCATGCCATTGTGTTCGCCGGCAGGCTTCTTCTTTGAGCGCTTTGGCTCCCTTGGCACTCAGTTCTTTAGCCTCATTTTCAAGTATTGGAAAACTCAGCTGCCACATCACCGAGTCGGATGTATAAGGCATTATATATATACGCTCATTTCCATTGGCAGTTTGAAATACAGTAGCAGAGTCCAGCAAAGGGCTTTCAGTATCTTTAAGAGCAATCAAAGGACAGATACCCAATATAACAATACAACCCAGATAACGTAAAGGTGTAACATCCTCACCAATCAGTAATCTGCGTACCGAGCTTCGAATTCCATCAGTTCCAACTGCAAGGTCTGCTTTGAGGTTCTTTATTTTTCCGTTTACTTGAAAGGTTAAATTGACGCCTCCATCGGTACTTTCTTTAAGCCCTACTAACTGATGTCCCCATTGAACTGCATTATATCCGCCTAATTGTTTCAATAAGGCTAAACGCAGTGACTGGCGTGAGATATGTATATTGGTACGTTTTGAGTACTTTTTTGCTTCGGGCTCCAGCCATTTCCTGATTCCCCATTCTCCTATAACTTTTCCTTCGGTGGTATGAACCAGATGCTTTGTAGAAACAACTCCATCTTCCAGCGATAAAATGCCCAGTCCTTCTATAGCTTTGCTGGCCTGTTGTAAAGTGAGTCCGTATCCTTGTGATCGCGCATTAAAGTTATCATCGCGTTCATAAAGTGTAAATGGAATACCGCGGTGCAGACAAGCCACTGCTAAAGCAACTCCGCCGATACCTCCACCAATAATGGCAACATTCGGGTAATTTTCATTGTCGGCAATGGGGAAGCTAGAAGAGGATAGCAAACCAGTTCCAGAACACTTCAGACATACATTTAAGTGGGCTTTTGGACGAACTGGAGCCGTTCCTTTACCTTCTTTTTCAAATTGTTCCAATTGCATTTGATAGTGGAGTCTCACTTTCTTGCTGAGCCTTTGGCTTTTTTTGCCTCGTCCTTTACATTCTAGACAAATAGTCCAGCTTGCTTCTTTATTTTCCACTCTTTCTTCCTTAATTATGGATCTTGATTATTTTATGATCTGTTTTTTATCATATTTTGGCAAATTTAAAATAAAAGATCAGCACAACAAAGACTGCTGGAGTATTTTGCGTCATAATCGCATTAAGATGATTATTTAAACTCGAAAGATTTTATGGCATGAAGTTTGCATTTTGGCCAGTATCAGCAAGCCTCAAAAGCTTTCATTACTATATACTTTTTAACTATATTTGTTTTTATTAAAAAAAGTACCTGATTGTGTCTCAAATAAACAAATTAAAAATATTCAATGATCCAATTTATGGATTTATTACAATACCCAATCCTTTAATCTACGATTTAGTACAGCATCCCTATTTTCAGCGGCTAAGGCGTATTTCGCAGATGGGATTATCCTATCTCGTATATCCAGGAGCAAATCACACTCGTTTTCATCATGCGCTGGGATGTATGCATTTAATGCAGAAAGCAGTTGATGTTCTCCGTTTTAAAGAAGTAAATATCAGTCCCGGGGAAGAAAATGCTTTATATATAGCTATCTTATTGCATGATATAGGACATGGACCATTTTCTCACGCCATGGAAAGCAGTATTGTCGAAGATGTTCATCACGAGGAAATATCTTTATTATTAATGAATCAGCTCAATGTCGAATTTAATGGTAAGCTGAGTCTCGCTATTCAGGTTTTTAAAGGTGAATACCATCGAAAATTTATGCTGCAGCTGATTTCGAGCCAGCTTGATATGGATCGCATGGATTACTTAAAAAGAGATAGTTTTTACTCTGGAGTTTCGGAAGGGAATATCAATTCTGAGAGATTAATCCAGATGATGAATGTGGTAGATGATGTATTGGTAATTGAAGAAAAAGGGATTTATTCGGTAGAAAAATTTTTAATGTCAAGACGATTAATGTATTGGCAAGTATATCTGCATAAAACGAGTTTAGTAGCCGAATTGATTCTTACTAAAGTTTTGAAACGTGCTAAAGAACTGACTGACAAAGGAATTACATTACCTTGCAGTGAACCTTTGCTGTTTTTTATGCAAAATAAAATAACCTTAGAAACATTTGATGAAAAAACAGTAAAATTATTCTCAAAGCTTGATGATTTTGATATTATCAGTGCGTTGAAAGCTTGGGAAAGAAATGATGATTTTATCCTTTCTTCGTTAAGTAAAATGATAATAAACAGGGACTTATTAAAAATAAAACTGACTGATGAAAAAGTTTCATTAGAAGAATTACAAATACAAAAAGAGCGTTTTTCTGCCCAAAATAAAATATCTTTGGCTGAATCAAGTTATTTTATATTCAAAGGAAAAATAAAAAGCCAGGCTTATAGCAAAGTAGCCGAACCAATACGAATATTGAATAAAGATGCAACTATTGAAGATGTCGTAGAAGCCTCTGACCAGTTGAATTTGAAGTCGTTATCGCGTTTGGTTACTAAGTATTATATTTGTTTTCCAAAACATCTGCTTTAAAATTAACATTTAAAACCTATTTTTTATATTTTTGTCGCCATGAATCAAGCCAATCTATTTTTAAAATATATTGTGAGAACGCGCATTTAGTGTGTTCTATCTTATACTTTTTAAAAATACAATCCAATAAGATGAAATTTACAGCTGAACAAATAGCAGGAATATTAGAAGGAGAGATTGTTGGTGATCCCAATATCGAAGTATCCCGCTTATCTAAAATTGAAGAGGGTACTGAGGGTTCACTTACTTTTTTATCCAATCCAAAATACACAAACTTTATTTATACCACAAAAGCTTCAATTACGATTGTTAATGATTCTTTTGTTCCTGAAACTCCAGTAAGCACAACTCTCATAAAAGTTTCTGATGCTTATAAAGCATTTTCTAAACTGCTTGAATTTTATAATCAGGTAAAATTAAATAAAAACGGCATTGAAACACCTTCTTTTATTTCTGAAAGTGCTGTTTATGGCGAAAATCTATATTTAGGCCGTTTCAGTTATATAAGTGACAATGTGAAATTAGGAAATAATGTAAAAATATATCCTGGCAGTTTCATAGGAGACAATGTAACTATTGGAGACAACGTAATTATTTTTGCTGGTGCAAAAATTTATTCCGAATCCGTAATTGGTAATAACTGCACCATTCATTCTGGAGCAATTATAGGCGCAGATGGTTTTGGCTACGCTCCAAACGAAGACGGGACTTATGATAAAATTCCTCAGATTGGCAATGTAATTATTGAAGATAATGTGGATATTGGAGCCAATTCCACTATTGACAGGGCAACATTAGGCTCTACAGTTATCAGAGCTGGTGTAAAAATAGACAACCAAGTCCAGATTGCTCATAATGTTGAAATTGGAAACAATACAGTCATTGCTGCACAAACTGGAATTGCAGGTTCTACAAAAGTAGGAGTGAACTGCATGATAGGCGGTCAGGTAGGGATTGTTGGTCATTTAACAATAGGTAATAATGTTCGCATTCAGGCTCAGTCTGGAGTTGCAAGCAATATAAAAGACAACACTGTTCTACAGGGAAGTCCAACATTTGGATATTCTGATTTTAGCAAATCGTATGTTCATTTTAAGAATTTACCAAAACTGGTAAAAGAAATAGAAGAGTTAAAAAAACAAATATTAAACCAAAAAAATGGAAACAATGGTTAAACAGAAGACCATCAAAAAAGAAATTTCGTTAACAGGGGTTGGACTGCATACTGGAAAAGAAGTAAAAATGACTTTTAAACCTGCTCCAGTAAATAATGGATTTACATTTGTTCGCGTAGATCTTGAAGGACATCCTGTTATTGAAGCTGATGCTAATTATGTAGTTAATACACAACGTGGTACTAATTTAGAAAAATTGGGTGTAAAAATTCAAACACCTGAACATGTTTTGGCAGCCTTGATGGGTTCTGATTTGGATAATATAATTATCGAATTGGACGCTTCTGAGCTTCCTATTATGGATGGTTCTTCTAAATATTTTATGGAAGCCATTGAAGAAGCTGGTATCGAAGAACAAGAATTAAACCGTAATATATATGTAGTAAAAGAAGTTATTTCTTTTACAGATGAAGCCTCTGGAAGTGAAATCATGGTAATGCCAAGTGATCATTACAGTATAACGACTATGGTCGATTTTGGCACAAAAATATTAGGCACACAAAATGCCACCTTAAAAACAATTGATGATTTTAAAAATGAAATTTCTAATGCAAGAACATTCAGCTTTCTGCATGAACTAGAAGCTTTATTAGAAAATGGATTGATAAAAGGCGGTGATTTAAATAACGCCATAGTATATGTAGATAAAGATATTTCAGAATCTACAATGGAAAGCCTGAAGAAAGCATTTGGCAAAGACGAAATTTCTGTAAAACCAAATGGAATTTTAGACAATCTCACTTTGCATTATCCAAATGAAGCCGCAAGACACAAATTGCTAGATGTAATTGGTGATTTAGCTTTAATCGGAACAAAAATCCAAGGAAAAATCATCGCTAATAAACCTGGACATTTCGTGAATACTCAGTTTGCAAAAAAAATGTCAAAAATCATCAAAAACGAACAAAGAAATTATGTTCCTACGTATGATTTGAACCAGGAACCTTTAATGGATATCCATAAAATTATGGCGATGCTGCCACATAGACCTCCATTTTTGCTGATTGACAGAATCATTGAGATGTCTGATAGTCATGTAGTAGGAATGAAAAATGTGACAATGAATGAGAGTTTCTTTGTTGGCCATTTTCCTAATGCGCCTGTAATGCCTGGAGTTTTGATAGTTGAAGCAATGGCTCAAACCGGTGGAATACTGGTTTTGAGCACTGTTCCAGATCCAGAGAATTATCTTACTTTCTTTATGAAAATTGATAATGTAAAATTCAAGCAGAAAGTATTGCCGGGAGATACACTGATTTTTAAATGTGATCTGATAACTCCAATACGAAGAGGT
The DNA here is from genome assembly GCF_040049115.1 of Flavobacterium aestuarii. Lineage (NCBI taxonomy): Bacteria > Pseudomonadati > Bacteroidota > Flavobacteriia > Flavobacteriales > Flavobacteriaceae > Flavobacterium > Flavobacterium aestuarii. The sequence goes on along the minus strand of NZ_JBDLZZ010000014.1, from coordinate 7,922 downwards.
ATCTGTCATATGCAGGCAAATGCGTATGCAAATGGGCGCTTAGTTGCTCAAGCTGAACTAATGGCACAGATTGCCAGAAAACAATAATTTTTGTTGATTTGATTAATCCTTTATCCGATTAATCGATTTAACAGTTAAACGATTAAACAAAATATATGAATCAACCGTTAGCATACGTTCATCCAGGTGCAAAAATAGCCAAAAACGTTGTAATTGAACCTTTTACAACCATACATAACAATGTTATTATCGGTGATGGAACGTGGATAGGTTCTAATGTAACTATAATGGAAGGTGCTAGAATTGGCAAAAATTGCAACATTTTTCCAGGAGCAGTTATAGCAGCAGTACCGCAGGATTTAAAATTTGGCGGAGAAGATTCTCTAGCCATAATTGGGGACAATTGTACAATTAGAGAATGTGTCACCATCAATAGAGGAACCATAGCTTCTGGGCAGACCACAATTGGTAATAACTGCCTCATTATGGCTGCAGCCCATATTGCACACGATTGTCATGTAGGTGATAATGCAATAATTGTGAATGGTGTTTTGCTGGGAGGCCATGTAACTATAGGAAATTATGCAGTTATTGGTGGTTTATCTGCTGTCCATCAATTTATAAGCGTTGGCGATCATGCAATGATTTCAGGAGGATCTTTATTAAGAAAAGATGTTCCTCCTTATACCAAAGCTGCTAAAGAACCATTGTCTTATGTAGGAATCAATTCTATAGGCCTAAGAAGAAGAGGTTTTACAACTGAAAAAATCAGGGAAATACAGGATATTTATCGAATTCTTTATCAAAAAAATTACAATACAACACAAGCAATCGGTATTATCGAGGCCGAAATGGAAGCAACAACAGAGCGTGATGAAATATTGGATTTTATTCGAAACTCATCTCGTGGTGTTATGAAAGGATATACAGGAAATTATTAAAAAAAAAACAGATCAATCGTTTATTTGTTAAATCGTTAAATTGAAAAAACAACGCAGCGATTCAACAAAAAAGTATAATAATATAATTTTATTCGGAAGATAGAATCAAGATCAGATTTTTGAACCGATTAAACATTCAAGCATTTAAACATTTAAACTATACAAAATGGCATCTACATCAGATATTAAAAACGGGCTTTGCATAAAGCATAATCACGATATTTATAAAATTATTGAATTTCTTCATGTAAAACCAGGAAAAGGGCCTGCATTTGTAAGAACAAAATTAAAATCTTTGACAAATGGAAAAGTGCTGGATAATACTTTTTCTGCTGGGCACAAAATAGATACTGTACGTGTAGAAACACATACTTTTCAATTTTTATACCCAGAGGGCGATGATTTCCATTTTATGAATGCTGAAACATTTGAGCAGATTACATTAAACAGAAATGTTTTAGATTCTCCAGATTTATTAAAAGAAGGGGAAAATGTAATGATCCAGATTAATACTGAAACGGATTTACCATTATCTGTAGATATGGCGCCATCTGTTATTCTGGAAGTGACTTATGCTGAACCAGGGGTTAAAGGAAACACAGCTACCAATGCTACAAAACCAGCAACTGTTGAAACTGGAGCAACTGTAAACGTTCCATTGTTTATCAATGAAGGTGACAAAATAAAAATCGATACTGCTACTGGTTCTTATATGGAACGAGTAAAAGAGTAAATAATCTGATAATTTAAAAGTGTGTTAATATCGCATTAGCACATTTTTTTATTTAATACCATTTCTGATTAAAATATGAAATTCCCAAAAGTTTATTCTCTGCAGCATATTGCAAATTTGCTTGAATGTGAATTTGTTGGAGACAGTTCATTCCCAGTTTATGGCATGAACGAAATCCATGTCGTAGAATCTGGTGACATTGTTTTTGTAGATCATCCAAAATATTATGACAAAGCATTAAATTCTGCTGCAACAATTATTTTAATAAACAAAAAAGTGGAATGTCCAGAAGGGAAAGCATTATTGATTTCTGATGATCCGTTTAGAGATTTTAATGTTTTGACGAGGCATTTTAAGCCTTTTCAGCAGGCTAGCAATTCTGTCGCTGCTAGCGCAAAAGTCGGAAAGGGAACTGTTATCCAGCCAAATGCATTTATTGGTAACAATGTAGTTATTGGAGATAATTGCCAGATACATGCCAATGTTGCTATTTATGATCATACCATTATAGGTAATAACGTAATTATTCATTCAGGATCTGTCCTTGGAGCAGATGCTTTTTATTATAAAAAAAGACCCGAAGGCTACGATCAGTTATTATCAGGCGGAAGAGTTGTCATAAAAGACAATGTTGGAATTGGTGCTCTATGCACTATTGACAAAGGAGTTACTGGAGATACAACTATTGGGGAAGGAACAAAAATAGATAATCAGGTGCATGTAGGACATGATACTATTATTGGAAAGAAATGCTTAATAGCTTCTCAAACTGGAATTGCTGGCTGTGTAATTATAGAAGATGAAGTGACAATCTGGGGACAGGTGGGTACTACCAGCGGTATAACTATTGGAGCCAATGCTGTTATCATGGGGCAAACGGGTGTCACAAAATCAGTTGACGGAGGAAAAACTTATTTTGGTACTCCAATTGAAGAATCAAGAGAAAAATTAAAACAATTAGCAAATATTAAAAAGATACCTGAAATTTTAAATAAATTAAAATAATTATGTCTGCTAAAGAAATTGTAAAAAAATTTTATAAATCTGATGCCTTCATTAACACCGAGATAATGAAAGAATATTTACATCCTGAATGTATCTTGGATTGGAACAGCAGCAAAGGATTTATTCAAATGGATTACAAAGCCATACTGAATCTGACGAATGAAATAAGCAGGGCATATGTGCGTACAAAAGCAAGAATCAGCCATATTATTGAAGAAGAAAACGTAGTTTCTGTACGATTTTCACATTATGTAAAAACAATTGAAAACCCAAGAGAAGAAATGCTATTGGCTCATATAATGATTATATGGGAAATAAAAGATAATAAATTATACAGAGGCTATCAGATGAGTCAAGTTTTGTAACTTTTTTTATTTTTAAAAAAAAAGTATAATATAATTACAAAAGGATTACTTTTGCCTAACAATTTTAAAAACTACATAAAAATTATATCATGAGTGTTTTAGTTAATAAAGATTCAAAAATAATTGTTCAAGGATTTACTGGAAGTGAAGGAACATTTCACGCAACTCAAATGATTGAATACGGTACAAATGTTGTTGGTGGCGTTACTCCTGGAAAAGGTGGTACAACACATTTGAATCTTCCTGTTTTCAATACGGTAAAAGATGCAGTTGTTCAAGCTGGAGCTGATACTACAATTATTTTTGTACCGCCAGCATTTGCTGCAGATGCTATTATGGAAGCTGCAGATGCAGGAATAAAAGTAATTATTGCAATTACTGAAGGAATTCCAGTTGCTGATATGATTAAAGCAAACAGCTATGTTAAACAAAGAAATGCAAGACTAATTGGTCCAAACTGTCCAGGTGTCATTACTCCAGGTGAAGCAAAGGTTGGGATTATGCCAGGTTTTGTTTTCAAAAAAGGAACTGTAGGAATCGTTTCTAAATCAGGAACTTTAACTTACGAAGCTGCGGATCAGGTTGTAAAGCAAGGTTTAGGAATTACTACTGCTATCGGTATTGGTGGAGACCCAATCATTGGAACGACTACAAAAGAAGCTGTCGAATTATTAATGAACGATCCAGAAACTGAAATTATCATCATGATTGGTGAAATTGGAGGTCAATTAGAGGCTGATGCTGCTAAATGGATCAAAGCAGACGGTAACCGCAAACCAGTTATTGGTTTTATCGCTGGTGAAACTGCTCCTGCTGGACGTACTATGGGGCATGCAGGTGCTATTGTTGGCGGTTCTGATGATACAGCTGCTGCTAAAAAACAAATCATGAAGGACAACGGAATCCACGTTGTTGATTCTCCAGCTGAGATAGGTAAAAAAGTAAAAGAAGTACTTGGATAATTTCCAAATATTGAAAATAATAAAATCCAAAAAAAGTCTCAATATCTGTTGAGACTTTTTTACATTTTTAAAAATAGCAGAGTTTAATCTAAAAAACTTAGCAGCTCAGTTTCTCTGAAACTTAGAGGCTACAAAAATAATATATGTACAAAGAATTAGAAAAGTTTACAGTAAAAGGGAATTTTACTTTTGCACAAGAGGATAATTTAGAATCAGTTTGCAACGCTCCAGACAATGCGAGCGGTGTTTTTATTGTATATGCTATTGAAGCTGGCGCAAAAGAGTTAATTATGGCTGGTTCTACAGGAACCGTTCAAAATGATGGAACTTTGAAAAGCAAAAATGGTGGTCTTTATGATAAAATTGTTAACGGTCATCAATTTGCTAAAACTGGAAGAAAATATTCCTGGCCTGCTCAAATGAAAAAAGAAAATATTGAAACGTTAGAAGTTTATTGGTTTGAAACTTTTAATGATGCTGTAAAATCAATTCCTACTAGCATAGAAGGACAGGTTTTGCAAAACTTTTTAGATGAAAACGGCAAGTTGCCAAGATGGAACATTGCTTTTTAAACATTCTAACTTAAGTAAAAAATGCTTTACATTCCTGTAAAGCATTTTTTTTATTTCCATTTCTAAATAACGCCTATTTCAAAAAACCATTTGTTCAAAACAAATGTTTTTTTTTTTAAATACACTTATGAATTACTGAACTGCAGATTGCTCAAATTTTTATATAAGCCGTTTTCAAGATTAATTAATTCCTGATGCGTTCCCTGTTCACTTATTTTTCCGTTATCAAGTACCAAAATCTGATCGGCACTACGAATGGTGGAAAGACGATGAGCAATAATGATACTGGTTCTTCCTTCCATTAAAATTTCCAATGCTTCCTGAACCAGTTTTTCGCTTTCACTATCCAATGAAGAAGTCGCTTCGTCCAAGATTAATATTGAAGGATTTTTTAACAAGGCACGTGCAATGGCGATTCGCTGTCTTTGACCGCCAGAAAGCTTAATTCCTCTTTCGCCGACAATGGTGTCAAATTTTTCAGGAAAACTTTCAATAAAGGTATAAGCATTTGCTTGTTTTGAAGCATTTATGATTTCTTCTTCGGTAGCATTTGGTTTTCCGTAAGCAATGTTTTCTTTTATGGTGCCTCCAAACAGAATCACGTCTTGCGGAACAATACTCATATTACCACGAAGGTTTTCTAAATCATAATCATAAATATTTTTTCCGTCAATTAAAATTTCACCGCCATCAATATCATAAAAGCGTAATAATAGGGAGGCAATCGTGGATTTTCCCATACCGCTTGGACCAACCAGCGCTATTTTTTGACCAAAATTGGCTGTGAAATTAATATCTTTCAAAACCTTAACCTCCTTTCTGGAAGGATAACTAAAAGCAACGTTATTAAAGGTAACTTCCCCTTTTATTTTTTCTATTGAAGGAATATGCACCTCTGAATTGATTTTTTCCGGAACTTCATCCAGCAATTCAAAAACTCTTTCGGTTGCACCAATTGCCTTTTGCATTTGCGCATACAATTCTGCAATACCGCCTGACGAAGCTCCTACATAACTCGAGTATAAAATGAACGTAAATAATTCGCCCACCGTAATTTCTCCGGCAATACTTAATTGAACACCGTACCAAACAACTCCTACTATGGTACCAAACAAACAGATAATGATAAAAGAAGCAAAATATCCTCTAAATTGCCCTCCCTTGATACCAATTTTTACTACCTCCTTGATTTTTTCCCTGTAACGGGCTATTTCATACCATTCATTGGCGAAAGCCTTGACAATACTGATTCCCTGCATTGTTTCTTCAACGACTACCTGACTTTCGGCAACCTGATCTTGTACTTTTTTGGAATATTTTCGAATAAATCTTCCAAAAACAACAGCAATTACTCCTACCAATGGCACTACCGAAACCATCATAATAGTTAGTTTGATGTTGATACTTGCCAGCATTATAAAACTGCCGATGATTAAAATAAATTGTCTTAAAAACTCCGCAATTGTTGAAGTCAGCGTATCTTGAATTTGGGTAATATCATTGCTGATCCGGCTATTCAATTCTCCAACACGTTTTTGAGAGAAGAACGACATAGGTAATTTTACCAAATTGGTATACAGTGCCAATCGAACATTTGCCAAAGTGTTTTCGGTAAAATTGACAAATAATGAAAGCCTAAAAAAAGAAAATAATGATTGTAGCAATAGCACCAGTCCCAAGCCCAAGGCAATTTGATTGGCCAAGTGAGCATCTTTTTTGTTTACACAATCCACAAGCATTCCCATAAATTTAGGAAAGGCTAGGGCAGTGACACTAGTTAAAAGAAGAAATAGCAATCCTAAATAAAATTTCCATTTGTGATTATCGGCATATTTAAAAATCAAGATTGCTTTTTGCAGTGAATTAGCTGTAATTTTTGATTTGGGTAAATCATTTTCTTTGAATCGTGCCATTATATTTGTTTTTATTATACAAATGTAAGGTTATATGAGGATGATAACCAAAAATAATAATAGGTTTCATTTTGAAATAAAACACTGTTTATGAGCAATTAAAAAACAAAGATGAATTTTTTATTTATTTTTTTGATTTTTTGCTTGCAATTACGAGTTCTAGTTGTATATTTGCACTCGCAATCACGAAATGATAGCAATTAAAAATAGGGCGATTAGCTCAGCTGGTTCAGAGCACCTCGTTTACACCGAGGGGGTCGGGGGTTCGAACCCCTCATCGCCCACAAAAAAACTTCTCAAGAAATTGAGGAGTTTTTTTTGTTATTTTACAAAAACAAATAGTCTTCCTTAATAATGGATATCGTAAAATTCAAAATAACGCCCAAAACGATAAAAATAGAAGTTCGAAATTCAAATAACTATATTTTTGATTTCAATACTGCTGTAGATATTGACAAAGAAGATAAAGATGTTTTGTTAAAACTTCACAATGCTTTGTCATTATTATTTAAAAAAGAAAGCGCTCCAGAATCTAAAAACCATATCTCGCCTAATCAAACCAATATTCTTGACCAAATTGAAGCAATAAGTGATTCAACAGAGAACGAATCCTAAACAGACAAGCTGAAATCAGGAAGAATATTTAAAAGATTTTTTTGCCATATGGCAAATCTTCTGTAAAAAGTTATTATTAACTTTCCACAATGAAACAATTAGTAGAATACATACTGCAGTTTGGTAATTTAAATCAGCAACAGCTGGATTTAATTCAAAGCAAGGCAACAAAAAGAGAAATTCGTAAAGACGGGTATTTTTCGGAGGCGGGTAAAATCTCTATGGAGGTAGGTTTTATTATTGACGGAATAATGAGAGTCTGCTATTATGATAATAAGGGCGAGGAGATTACCAAATACTTCATTGAAGAGAACAATCTCGTTGTAGATTTGGTTAGTTTTGACAACAGCATTTGTTCTTCTTGTTACGTACAGGCAGTAACCGATTGCAAACTTATTGTCTTTTCAAAATCAGACTGGCAGGAACTCTTGGACACCATAATTGGCTGGGATACCATCGTGCATAAAATTATATCAAAAGCATTGATACAAAAAGTTGCCCGAAGAAGCCCTTTAGTTTCAGAAGATGCAACTACTCGCTATTTGTCTTTTATGGAGATGTTCCCAAAAGTAATAAACCGTATTCCACTTTCTTACTTGGCATCCTATTTGGGAATTACGCAATCATCCTTAAGCCGAATCAGAAAAAATATCCGATAAATCGCTTTTTGCCATTTGGCAAATGTTTTTATTTTTTATCAATGCAACTTTGTAATCAATAATTTAAAAAGATAAAAAAATGGGATCAAGAACAAAACCTGGGGAGGAATGTCAAAATAAAATCAGAAATTTGTAGTCTAAGAATTATATATGACTC